>DASQHV010000254.1:0-15639 GCA_035631915.1 Candidatus Acidiferrales bacterium
GTCGTAGATGCCGAACGGCCAGCTCAACATCGTGACGGGGCCACCGAGCCGACGCTCGAGTACTTGCCGCGATTTGCTGAGCTGGTCGTCCACCAACTTCCCATAGTCCTGCTGGGAAAGTCGACGTTTCTCGACCTTGAAGTTGGGATGCCAATACGCGTGGGACTCAACTGAGAAGAGGCCAGACTTCTTCAACTCCGCGAGCTGCTCCCACGTCATCGTGTATGAAGCATTCGAAATCGCCGATGGATAGATGAACAGTGTCACCGAGATCCGGTAGCGCTCGACCAGCGGCTTCATGTCGGTAAACACGGTGCGATGGCCGTCGTCGGCGGTAATCGCCACCGCGCGCGGCGGTAGCGTGCCTCGACCGGCGGCGAAATTCACCACGTCGCGAAGCGGAACGATCGTGTAGTCGTGATCGCGCAGAAATTTCAGTTGCGATGCGAAGACCGCAGTGGTGACTGTCATGTTGTCGGCGACCACGGGGCCGAACCGATGGTAGACGAGAATCGTAGCCGAGGTTCCGTTCTCCGACGCCGGCGCGGCTTCCACAGCCGACGCCAACGCGCCAAAACAAATCGCGAGAAGGAAACCGACGAGCTGCGATCGTCCCCTTTTCTTCATGCCCCAGGTTTCGGCGGTTCTCGCCCAAGAGCTCCGACATGTCGGCGATCTCGTTGAGAACTTTAGCGATTTCCTCGTTTCGCATCGTACGGCAATTGGTTGCCGAGCGACCGGCGCGACTAGAGTCAACGCCGCGAACCGAATTCCTCCGTCTCCAAGGTCTGACCGCGCGTTGGCACGGGTTATTGCAGCAGCATGGGATGAACGGCCCCCGTATCGGTGCCGCCGCTGCCCGGTTCACCGGGCGCTACCTGCCGGATGAAGATCGCGTTTATGTCGGAGCCGCTCACACTGACCAGCCACACTTCCGCGAATCCAATCACCACGCCCGCGCCGCCCGTGCATCTGCCGCCGCATCCGGTCCACTGGATCAGCGGCACTACAGAGGCGCGCGAATCGGCCAGCGCGTGGGAGTCGGCCGTGTCTCCAGGAAACTGCGACGCGGCCGTGTCGATCCGTTGTTGGAGACCTTGCATCGGTCCGGTCTTCGCACCCGGCTCGTTGGTGACCATGGCTCCAAGGGAGAGCGTGCAATTGCAACCGTACTGCAGATTGTCGCGGAATGCGGAACCGCCGGTTCGCGACGCCAGCACTATCCCCTGCCAGCATCCGGCACCACAATCATCCTTACTGTAGTCGTGAACGTGCATCGTGATCGTTTGTCCCTCTACCCAGGTTGTCCGAGCGTCGAGACCCACCGGCAGAACCTTTTCCGCGGTTTGAAGAACGCGCAGAACCGCGGTCGCGAGAACCTGCACCGGGAACGATTCGTAACCGAGAATTCTTGCGAATGTGGCCGGAACGTCGCGTGCGGCGGTAATGGTCAGCGATCGCTTGTCCGCTGAAACCGCGATCGTCTGGATCTCGTTGCGGACAACCTCGTTCATCAGCGCATATGAGCAGGCGGCATTCTGCGCCACAGTTTCAAACCCACACGCGGGGTTGTTGCCCACCAACTTCGTCGGGCCAAGATAGGTGGCTCCGGCAAGCGCGGCGGCATCGACTCCCGCTTGCAGTCTGTTTTTCTGCCAGTACATGTGAAGGACGTCGACGGCGAGTGCGGATACCGCAAGTAGCCCGGCGATTGCCAACGCCAGGATCACCAGGACCTGTCCACCGCGGTCTTTTACCAAGCAACGCGTGTCGTGAATCATAGGTTCGCTACTCCCAAGATCACTGTGCAATCACCGAGCCAGCTTTGGCTCCGCACTCTCTTGGCTTGAAACTCACATCTATTTGGCGTTGCGACCCTGCTAGCTTGCCAATTTGAAGCCTTGGTTCGAAAATCGGGCTATTTGGAAACACTCGCCTGTATCGAAAGGGGTCAATCTCAGCCGTTGAGGCCTGGAGATTCACTCGCTCAAGCTGCGGTTTGGTGAGGTTCGGACGTCAATTCCGATGGTATGGATAATGCTCAGTTGTCTTGAGCGCGGTTAAATCGAGGCCGCCCAAACGCGATGAGCATCCATCTCCAGACTCGCTCCAAGCCGAGGATCGCAACCCATCAGGGACAGGCACTGGTCGAATTTGCGTTCATTCTCCCTCTCCTCCTCATCCTGATGCTGGGAGTGGTCCAGCTAGTGCTCGTTGGCGGGGCTGCCCTCGCGGTGAATCAATCGGCGGTGACTTGCGCTCGCTACGCCGCGCTGAATCCGACAGCGTCGCAATCAAACATCGACTCGTATCTGAAGAACACCGCGTCGCCGTTGATCAATGACGCCTACCTGGCTCCGGTCGGCGTCATACCCGGGCCCAACCGTACAACCGGCGCACCGGTGTCCGTGACGGTTTCCTACGACATGAATAACAAGCTGTTTCTGAGTCGATCCTTCTTCGGGCTCGAATTCCCCGACCACGTGTCGGTGACTCAAACGATGACTAGCGAATGACTCAGCAATCCAAAAACGGCAAGGCAGAAGGACCCATGAACTCACAAGAGATCACCCGCCGCGATCAGAGCGCTGGCGCGGGCAAATCGGCGCTCGGCATCGTGCTTGCGGACGGCGACGATACAGCGCGGGCGGCGCTGCGTGCGATGCTCGGCGAGATCAAGGAACTGCGCATCGGCGTGTTCGAGCAGGTCAAACCTCCGATCGCGCCCGACTCCGAGGCCGCAAAAGCTCAACTGCTCATGGTCGCGCTCGGTGCCGACGCCGAGAAGTGGACCGCTGAGCTCCAAAGCTGGCTCGATCCTCATGCGCGGCGCGTGGTGATCGCGGTCGTGGCAAACCGTTCGCCCCAGTCGGTCAGGATGGCTCTGCGAGCCGGCGCGGAAGAAGTGATTCTGCTCCCGATCGACCGCGACGAGCTCGCGCGGTGCCTGGTCAAGATCAGTGAGACCCATCCGATCCTGACCGCCCATCATCCAAGCCTAACCTGTTCGCTGGTGAGCGTCGCGGGCGGCGTTGGAGTGACAACGCTGACCGCGGAGGTAGGCCTTGCGATTCGCCGCATGACCGGCAAGCAGGTCGGGCTAATCGACCTCGCACTGCAGACCGGTGCGTTGTCGGCCGTGCTCGACCTCGAGCCCGAGCACACGATTGGCGAACTGGTCGATTCTCCGCGGTCGATGGATTCGATTCGGCTCGAGTCGATGCTGACCCGACACGAGTCCGGACTGTGTCTGCTGGCCGCGCCGAAACGTCTGGAGGAAGCCGAGCTGGTTTCGCCCGTCGGAGTGACCTCGGCGCTTACGCTGATGCGCGAATTGTTCGACTTCGTGGTCGTGGATTGCGGCCACGATCTGACTGAAAGCACCGTTGCAGCGTGGCAGCAGTCTGACTTTCTGCTCTACGTAATCGAACAATCGGTGACGAGCATTCGGCCCGCGCAGCGCTTTCTTGATCTCTTCGAGCGGATGCATCTGAAGGGTGTGCGGCTCGAGTTCGTGCTCAACCGCTTCGATCCGGCCCATCCAATTTCGCTCAAGAAGATCGAAACGGCGCTGCAGCGGCCGGTGCTAGCCCGTATCCCGCGCGATGACCCCGCGTTCGTTCAAGCTCAACTGGCCGGCGACGTCGTCTCGGTCGCAGCGCCGGAATCGGCGGCCGCGATAGCGACCGAAGCCCTGACGCGCAAGTTGTTCGGCCTGACGGTCAGCGATGAAAAGCCGCGCGGCTTGTTCGGGAAACTGTTTGCTTCCGGCCGAGCCCGAGGAGGTATCGCCAATGGGGCTGCTTAACGTTTTGCGGCAGTCGGCGACCGATGGACCGCCGGCGCCGCTGCAGCCGTCGCTGTTTTTCGAGCACGCCTCGGGAGCCGCGCCCGACGCAACCAAGCGCCTGCTCGAAGATCTAAAGCTGCGCGTCAGGGAAACGGTGCTGCGAAAAATCGACGCCAACAAACTCGAGCAGCAGGGCTACGGGGCTCTAATCACCGAGATCACCGCGGTGCTCGACGAGATCATCAGTCAGGACCACCTGCTGCTGACACGCGCCGATCACGCTCGCCTGGTCGAAGAGACCACCAATGAGATGCTCGGGCTGGGGCCGCTCGAACCGCTGCTCAAGGACGACGAGGTGTCCGACATCCTGGTCAATGGCTTCAACGACGTCTGGATCGAGCGCAAGGGCCGCCTCTACAAGACGGACATCAAGTTTCAGAGCGAGCAGCACTTGATGGCGATCATCAGCCGCATCGTCTCACGCGTCGGGCGCCGGATCGATGAAGCATCGCCCATGGTTGACGCGCGCCTGCCCGATGGCTCGCGCGTGAACGCCGTCATCGCGCCACTTGCGCTGGACGGCGCGGGACTCTGCATCCGCCGCTTCGGCGGCCATCACTTCCGCATGGAAGACTTTGTACGGCTTGGCTCGGTGACGCCCGAAATGGCCGAGTTCCTCCGCATCGCGATTCTCTCGCGGCTCAACATCATGATCAGTGGCGGCACCGGCAGCGGCAAGACCACGCTGCTCAACTGTCTGTCGTCCTTCATCCCCGACGACCAGAGAATCATCACGATCGAGGATGCTGCCGAGCTCGCGCTCCAGCAGCCGCACGTCTTCCGGCTCGAGACGCGGCCACCGAATATCGAAGGCAAGGGCGAAGTCACGCAGCGCGACCTGTTCCGCAACACGCTGCGGATGCGCCCCGATCGGATTATCGTCGGTGAGGTCCGTGGCGCAGAAGTACTCGACATGCTGCAGGCAATGTCGACCGGACATGACGGCTCGCTGGCGACCATTCACGCCAACAATCCGCGCGACTCGCTGTCGCGGCTGGAAATGATGATGCTCCTGACCGGGATGAGCCTGCCGGAAAAGGCGATGCGCCAGTACGTGGCCGCTGCGATCAATTTGATCGTGCATGTCGCGCGCCTCTCGGATGGTTCTCGCAAGGTCACGCGGATCACGGAGATCACCGGCATGGAGGGCGACACCGTGCTCGCCCACGATCTGTTTGAATTCGTGCGCACCGGAATCAACCCCGCGGGCAGGGTGACCGGACACTTCCGGGCGACGGGAACGCGCTCGGTTTATAGCGAGCGGATCGAGGCGGCCGGGTTCAAGCTCGATCCCGCGCTGCTCGGCGAGCCCAACGTGGTCGAGGCCAAGTGACATGAACCGCGAGATCCTCTACCTGGAGGTCAGCGTGATCGCCGCGTTGGTCGCCGTGCTGGGCGCGATCGAGCTCATCTACTCGATGCAGAAGGCCGAGTATCTGCGGGGTCACAACCTGCTGCGGCGCTTGGGCTACCGTGGACCGTCGCGCGCGGCCGCCGCCCATCCTCCGCCGCGGCCGCCGCTCGCCTCGCTCTCGCCGCTTCCGCCGCTGCGATACTTGGATCGGATTATCAAGCAGTCGGGTTTGCCCATCAGCCGACTGTTGTTCCTGGTGGTGACGGTTGCGGTCTTCGTGATCGCGTCGTCGATCGCCGCCACGTCATCGCTGAGCACGCTGGCTTCAACCGCATCGGCACTGGCAGCCTCCGCGCTTCCGTTCCTGATCGTGCGTTACATCCGCAATCGCAGGATGAGGGCTTTCAACACCCAACTGCCCTACTTGCTCGACATTCTAAGGTCCGCACTTGAATCCGGCCACCCACTCATCCGCGGATTCCAGATGGGCGCGGAAAGCCTGCCCGAGCCAATCGCGAGCGAGGTTCGGATCATGCTCGAGGAAATCCAGGTTGGAATGACCGTGCCGCAGGCCTTGGCCAGCTTTCACGACCGTGTCCCTGACGAAGACATCGGCGCGCTGGTCGCGGCGGTCCGCGTCCAGACCGATGTCGGTAGCAGTCTCGCCGGAATTTTGGATCACCTCACGCAATCGGTGCGCAACCGCCAGCGCCTCGCGCGCCAGATTCGAACGCTGACCGCGCAGTCGCGCATGAGCGCCATAATCGTCTCGCTGCTGCCGCTAGTCTTGTTGATCGCGTTTGAATTTATCCGGCCAAGCTACTCATGGCCTCTGCTTCATACGCCAGCAGGACAACGGCTGCTGGAGTTCGCGATCATTCTGGACGCCGCCGCCTTCGTGATCATGCGACGGCTCGCGATCGTGGAGTACTAGGATGGAAACCACCGCGGTCTTCGAATCGACAGCCCTCTTTCTGCTTCTGATGACCTCCGCGACCAGCGTTTATCTGGCGCTGTCACTGGTCCACGCTTCGCGCCACGACCGGCTCGGCGTGCACGCGGCTGCCGGCGCGGCGGGACCGCACCCGCTTCTGCGCGATGTCACGCGGTGGCATTGGGTGCCGAAGTGGGTCGTCCAGTGGCAGCTTCGTCATGCCGACCGGACCGCGCATGAGACCCATCCGTGGGCGTCGCATTTGCGCAAGCAACTGATGCGGGCCGGATACGACGAGACGCACGCGCCGGTGGTATTTCGGCTCGTGCAAGTAAGCGCCATCGCACTCGGAGCGGCATCCGGATTTCTGTTTGCCTACTCGAGCGGCCAGTCGCCTCTGATCTACTCGGTCGTGGGAACCTCCATCGGCTACCTTCTGCCGGAGTACATATTGCGGCGCCGTGTTCGACTGCGCCAGCTCAAGATTCTGCGCGAGCTGCCGGCCGTGCTCGATCTCATGGTGGTCGTGCTGGAAGCCGGGCTGAGCATCGACGAGGCACTAAGGATCGCGGGGCACGAAACCGCGCAGCTTGGCAGCAGCCTTGGAGCAGAGCTGGGCACGGCTGCCGCCGAAATGCGGGCCGGACGATCGTTGGACGAAGCTCTCCAAAATTTGGCTGAGCGGTGCGGGACCGATGACGTCCGTTCGCTGATGGCTCTGCTGATCCAAAGCGAGAAAATCGGCGGCCGACTCGGGCCCGCGCTTCGCGCCAGCGGCGAACTGCTGACCTTCAACCGCCGCCAGCGGGCCGAAGAAGCGGCCCAGAAGAGCGCGATCAAGATGCTGATTCCGCTGGTCGCCCTGATCCTGCCCGCGATGATGATCATCATCCTCGGCCCGGCAGCGATTCAGATCCTCCAGGTGCTGTCCAGCGGCGGCAAGTGAGGCGCTCTGTTCCCCGCCTGCCGGGCGGACGTGGGGCTCATGCGGGGGCGGCCGCCGGAGGGCGCTTGCCGCCGGCGATCGCGACGGTGCTCGCCTGCGGGCCTTCGTCGCCCTCCTCCTCGGCGAACCGCACCGAGGTCCCCTCGGTCAGATCGTCGAAGTGCTCGTCTAGAACGCTGTGCCGATGAAAATACACTTCGCGATGATCCTGCGTTTCGAGGAAGCCGTAGCCCTCCTTCGGGAAAATGCGGGCGACGCGCCCCACCGACGGCAACTGATGCGCCTTCACGTCGCGCCTGAGGCCGCGCAGATGATCCTCGATACGGCGCCGGGCGGCATCGAACGAATCCCTGATTGCGATGCTTAAATCGTCGGCAGCCTGGTGGTTGACGACGATGTCCGCCCCGGGCACGCGGAGATCGATTCGCACGTTGAACGGGCCACCCTTGCGGTGGTGATGCACCGGCGCTTCGACCACGACGTGACATCCAGTAAGTCGTGGGAAGTAGAGCTGAAGGTCCTCGGCACGCTCGCGAATCTGCGCCTCCATGGCTGCGGTCAGTTGGAAATCACGTGACGTAATCTGAAGTGGTCGCTGCATCTTTTTTTCACCAAGGGAAAATTCGGTTTTCGACTCACTGAAACGATGCATCGGATGTGCCAGTCGCATAGCGTTCTTCCTGCTTGGAAAGTCGGCGGTACCGCCGGACAGATAGCTCCGAGGGCCACCGTCTGCGAGTCCGATCGAACCACACGACCCGTAGTTGTGCTATTCGGACACACCCAGCCCGAAGCGATTCGTTCTCTCTACTAAGCGGTGCGTGAACGCAGATATGCCACGCATCCGCTCATGCTGGCCATCTGCGGATAGTCCGCCTCCGGGATATCGACGCGCGTAGCCTCATGAATTGCGATCGCCAGGTTGAGGATGTCGATGGAGTCGAGGTCGATCTGCTCGCGCAGATCGATTGCGGGATCGATTTTTATCCGGTTCGACCTACTCCAAAGACGGTCTCGACGCCTTGGTCGCCGAGGCTCGTGACGGTGATCGTCGCATCGGCGATCTCGGAACTGCGAAGCACGCCGGCGCGGACCCGCTTTACCAGATCGCGCAGGTTTACCAGATGGCGCGCTCAAACCCAGCGAAGCCGACCTGATTGCGCGTTTGCAGGTCATTTCTCCAGCGCTTCGGGCAGCAGCGGGCATAGCGGTCGTTCGTACCATCCACGTCACGCCTGAGGACGATTCGTCGGCTTTGAGTTTTGATGAGGCACATACTCAGCTGTCAACAGGGGTTTCAGGGTTGTTACCGTCTGTCGGCACCAGCTGCCGCGGCGGCGCCCTGCACAGCCACTATCACGCCAACTACCAATACACCCAAAAGCACTTTGCCGACCGTCCGCGCAGTATCGCCGTGGTGCTCGTATGTTTGCGCCTGCTCAAGATCAGGCAGAAGTTTCCACGTTCCACCATGATCCTTCGCCACGTACCCGAGTATCGTAGCCCCTTCGGCATCCTTCACCATAAAAATGTTGGGATCATCTGTCTGGAGCAATCGCAGCGAACCGTCCGGAAAGGCGCTGTTCTTAACTCTCACGAGCAAATTCGAGCAGGCGCTGTCCATACAAATGGCGTCAGACGTAGAGCCGTTTTGACCTGTAAAAATTATTTCATGTGGTGAAGCGCTGCTGGGATAGAAGTCTATTGTTCCCTCGGATGTGATCGTCTGATCATGCTCCAATTCATTTTTGGTGGCATCGACGTGAACTGTGGTCGGATGAATCGATTGCGCTGCACACGAGGTCAACAAAAGTACGATTGAGAGAGCGATGGCAATTTGTCTCATACGTGAGAAGTCATGGTTTCCTCACCACGTACGATTCGTTGGTGAGACTCTATTTTCCGTGTCGGCGCATAACCTTCGGAAAACGACGGGCAAAGCAAGGTTTTGGCGGGATGCTTGGTGAATCGCTAATCCCCGTGGAAGAGTCCTCTCACCGAGAAAGACAACCGAAGTTGACAAGTAACGCAGGCCATCCAGCCCACCGAAACTACCAACGAACTGGCCCAGATTAGGTTTTGAGGAGGGACTAGCTCCTGCTTTAGCGGGGACGGTCGTCATTCTCTGAGCATGAGATGTGGCTACGGCGCCGCCTGTGTTGGTATCCGGAGCGTCGCCACAAGACCCGCGTGATCTGATGGCCAGAACGGCGGCGCCGCCATGAGGTCAGGCATTGTACCAATCAACTCGGCACCAGCGACGCCGATTCCTCCCCGAAGGAGTACGAGGTCGATCCGCTCGAAGAGTTCAGAACTATCATTGTCCAATGAGGCGTCCTGGCAGCAGGTATCGCCCGCGTCCAGCGGATTTGCCTCCGCCCAAGCGTCTTCGAAACCCGCGGCGAGCAAATCGGGATAAGTCTGCGTGGCGTCCGGGCCGCCGTCGGCGCTCGAATTGAAGTCGCCCGACAGTACCAACGGCATCGACGTGCTTGCGGGACCCGCCAGCAACTCATTGGCCTGGTCGAGCTGCACATCCGGGTCGAATGACTCCAACTGGGCGTTGATGAACCGGAACGTCTTGCCGCGCACCTTAACGTCGGCAGAAATCCAGCCGCGCGGAACAGTGATCTGTCCCACTAACGGATTGAAAAAGCTGAAGAGGTGCGAGAAGGTTTGGGTCTGCAAGTTGGAAATTTTGAGGTCGGACGTGGGAAGGTCGGTACGCGCCAGCAAAACCTCGCGATCGACCAGCCGTACGAATATCAACTGATTGTTTTGATCCAGGCCGGGTGCGGCAGCATCAAGGTTCGTCCTGACTACCACCGGCACGTAGTGCGCGCCCTTTGCTTCGAGGGCATCGAGCAGCAGCGCCAGGAAATCAAACCGCACATCTGGAGCGTCGGGAGTCGCACCCGTCGACCACTTGGCGACTTCCTGAAGGCCAACGAGCGCGGGCCCGGTTGTGGCGATCTCGTCCGCGATTCGCGGGGCGCGTTCCGCAAAGTTGGTAAATTGAACCTGCTGAAGAGCAAACGTCACCGCCGCGATAAGGCCTGGAAGCGTCGTTGGAGCCAACAAAAGCGCGACATCAGTTCCTAGATAAAGGTTCTGGGTCATCACGACCGCGTTCCGATGCGGCGTGAAGGACTCCCTCGAAGGGCCCGCGATCGCGACGTTGAACGGCAATACCAGTGCGGCAACTATGTAGGAAACAACACGTCCGCTGCGCTTCATGATGAGCACTCCTCTTACTTCGAGGGTGGCGGGCGCCGGCTCTCCAGGTTTGTTGGACGACGCGCGTGAATCGTTTCTGAGTGTAGAGTTGATATAGGCTTTGGCCCCAGCGACGTTACCTGGAATTGGCTTCGGGAGGCTGCCGTAGAAAAGTGCCGAGGCCGAGCTCGGCAGCCGCGCACATACGGGGCGAAAGCAAACCCAACCAATGCCACAAGGAGCACTATCTCTGATCCGATCTTTCTTGGGCCCATTTCGTCAGGCTCTTTGTTTTGCGAGACTCATCGCCGCGCTATCTCAGCAACTGACGTGCCACGACAGCATTTAGCAATAAAGACGGCGAGACCGACGTTCCTAAACGCCAGCACAGTGTATCCAAAGGGAGCCCGATGCTTCCGATCGCAGCAATGGGCGAAGGTCCCTGATTGCAATGCTCAAATCGTCGGCAGCCTGGTGGTCGACGACGATGTCCGCCCCAGGCACGCGGAGGTCGATTCGCACCTTGAACGGGCCACCCTTGCGGTGGTGATGCACCGGCGCTTCGACTACGACGTCACAAGCCGAAGCGATTCGTTCTCTTTACTAAGTGCTGCGTGAACGCAGATATGCCACGCAGCCGCTCATGCTGGCCATCTGCGGATAGTCCGCCTCCGGGATATCGACGCCCGTGGATTCATGAATTGCGATCGCCAGGTTGAGGATGTCCATGGAGTCGAGGTCGATCTGCTCGCGCAGATCGATTGCGGGATCGATTTTGTCCAGCTCGACCTCGGGCGCGATCTTGTGCAACTCGCGGAGATAGAGCGCCTTGATCTCGGCTTCCGTCACAGCTTCTCCGGCTCCTGTAGTAAACGCTCGATGGTGGCGAGGAACAATCCGCCGCGATGGCCGTCGCTTGCGCGATGGTCGCCCGACAGGCTCGCCATCACAACCGGGCGCGCGCCGACCATTCCGCCACTCGCCCACGGCCGCTCGACGATCTTTCCGAAGCCGACCAGCGCAACCTGCGGCGGATAGATGACTCCAAAGACGGTCTCGACGCCCTGGTCGCCGAGGCTGGTGACGGTGATCGTCGCATCGGCGATCTCGGAACTGCGAAGCACGCCCGCGCGCACGCGCTTTACCAGGTCTCGCAGGTTCACCATGATCTCGCTGAGGGTCTTCGTGCCGACATCGTGAATCGCCGGCGCGATAAGGCCACCCTGCCGGAGCGAAATCGCAACGCCGACGTGAGCCACCTCGCTCGGTTTGAACGTTCCATCGATCCAGAAACCGTTCATCTCGGGTATTTGCCTGGTGGCTAGCGCCACGGCTTTAAGAAGCAGCACGGAATAGAGCATCCGCTCGGTCACCGGACGCTTGAGGTTCTCTGCTTGCAGCCAGGCAAGCGCCTTGCTCACGTCAATTTGAGTGCCGAGGTAGTAGTGGGGTATCTCTCGCTTTGAGCGCGCCATCGCCGCCGCTATCACCTTGCGCATCGTCGCATGATGATCGGCTGCTCCGACGGCGGGCTTTGCTTGCGCGCCTGGCGCCGGCCCTACAGTCGGTGCGGCCATCGGTGCTGCCGGCGGCGGAGCCTTCGCGGCACGCTCGACATCAGCCTTGGTGATCGCGCCGTCAGGGCCAGTGCCTTTGACCTTCGCAAGATCAACCTTGAGATCCATTGCCACACGCATCGCGAGCGGCGAGACACGCATGCGATGGGGCTCAGCAGGCTTCTGTACAACGGGTCGAGGTGCGGATGGAGTTGGTGGAGCGGGTGCTTTGACGACCGGCGCAGCGACAGCGGGCTTCGGCTTCGCCTCGGGAGCCGCCGCGGCAGTGACGGGCTCGCCGTTGGCGGCAATTACCGCAAGCAACGTACCCACCGGAACCTTCTCGCCTTCGGGCACGACGATCTTTTGAATGACGCCGGCCTGGAAAATCTCTACTTCGATCGTGGCCTTCTCCGTATCTACAACCGCAACGATGTCGCCGCGCTTCACCACGTCGCCCGGCTTCACCAGCCACTGCAGGACGGTGCCGACTTCCATGTCCGCGCCGAGCGAGGGCATCAGGAAATCAGCCATGACCACCCATCATCCGCGTCACCGTCGCAACTATCGTTGCGGCTTGCGGCAGCGCGGCGTCCTCAAGATGCTTGGCGTAGGGCATCGGTGCCTCGGCACTGCAGATGCGCTCGACAGGCAGGTCGAGATCGTAGAACGCACCTTCCATGATGCGCGCGCTGATCTCGGCCGAGATACTGCCACTGCGCCATCCCTCGTCGATGATCACGGCGCGATGCGTTCGCATCTCCGATTCGAGGATCGCCGGCGTATCGAGCGGGCGCAGGGTGCGAAGATCGACAACCTCCGCATCGATCCCCGCTGCCGCGAGTTGTTCGGCCGCTTGCAGTGTCTTGCCCAGCGTACCGCCATAGGTGATCAAGCTGACGTCCGAGCCCGCCCGCCGGACGGCGGCCTTCGAGATCTCGACCGCGCCCGCGTCGGCGGCCATCTCGCCTTCCATGTTGTACAGCGTACCGTGCTCGAAGATGAGCACCGGGTCGGGATCCTCGAGCGCCGGCCACAGCATCCCGCGCGCATCCTCAAGCGTGGCCGGCGCGAGCACCTTGATGCCTGGAATGTGCGCGTACCATCCTTCCAGGCTGTGGGAATGCTGCGCCGCAAGCTGACGTCCCGCGCCGGTGGTCATCCTGATCACGAGCGGAACATTGAACTGTCCGCCCGACATGTGGAGAATCGTCGCCGCGTTGTTCACAATCTGGTCGAGCGCGAGCAAGCTGAAATTTACGGTCATGATTTCGACGATGGGCCGCATGCCGTTCATCGCCGCGCCGATTCCCGCGCCGACAAAGGCCGATTCTGAGAGCGGCGTGTCGCGGATTCGTTCGGGGCCGAACTCGTCCAGCAATCCTTTGCTGACCGCGTAGCATCCGCCGTATGCGCCGACGTCCTCACCCATCAGAAAGACGCGCGGATCGCGCATAAGCGCCTCGCGGATCGCCTGGCGCATCGCCTCGCGATAAGTAATCTTCACTTTCTGAGCGGGCGCGTTCACCTCGGCTTCTCTTCCGAGTACGCGAACCGCGTAAGGTCTTCGACCGCTTCCCAGGTGCCCGCCTCGGCGAACGCGACCGCTTTTTCGATCTCGGATGCGACCTCGTCCTCGATGCTCTTCATCTGCGCGTCATCCAAAATGCCCTGTGTCGTCAGGCGATTCTGAAAGGTCGCGATCGGATCGCGTTTCTTCCATTCCTCGACTTCGCGCTTGTCGCGATAGAGCTGCGGATCGTACATCGAGTGCGCGCGAAAACGATAAGTCCGAAATTCGAGGAAGCACGGGCCGTCACCGGAGCGCACCGCCAGCGCCGCGCGATGCGCTGCTTCCTCGCAAGCGACGACGTCCATTCCGTCGACCGGCCACGACGGCATCTCGTACGCCGACGCTTTCAGGCTCACGTCGGTTTGCGATTGCGCGCGCTTCAGCGCCGTGCCCATCGCGTAGAGGTTGTTCTCGCAGCAGAGCAGGACCGGGAGCTTCCACAACGCCGCAAGATTCATGCACTCGTGAAATTCGCCCTCGGCCACCGCACCGTCGCCGAAGAAGCATGCAGTCACGCGCTCACGATGCTGCAACTTGTCGGCCAGCGCCAAGCCGATCGCGATCGGCAGTCCGCCGCCAACGATAGCGTTGCCGCCATAGAATCGGGTCGCCGCGTCGAACAGATGCATCGAGCCGCCGCGGCCACGGCTGCATCCCTCCTGCTTGCCGAACATCTCGGCCATGATCGAGTCGGGCGAAATGCCGCGCAGCAGCGCGTGCCCGTGCTCGCGATAGGTCGCGACGACCGTGTCTTCCGGGGTCAGCGCGCGCATCGCGCCCACCGCAACGGCTTCCTCTCCGATATACAGATGGAGAAATCCGCGAATTTTGCTCGCGCTGTATAGCTCGGCGCACTTTTCTTCGAAGCGCCGGATGCGGACCATGTCGCGCAGCAAAGCTATCGCGTGACTGGCGTCTGCGTGCGGCGATGCGATGATCGGTTTCAGCGCCACTGCTACAGGCTCTCCAACGTCGAGGTATCGCCTTCGGGCAGACCGAGTTCGCGCGCTTTCAGCAGTCGGCGCATGATCTTTCCGCTCCTGGTCTTCGGCACGTTGGCGATGAATTCGATTTCCTTGGGCGCGACCACCGCGCCTAATCGCTTGCGCGCGAAACCCAGCAGATCGCTTTTGAGCTCCTCCGTCGGTGCGAACGCAGACTTGAGCGAGACGAAAGCCTTAACTATCTCACCGGCCATCGCGTCGGGCTTGCCGATCACGCCCGCCTCCGCGACGGCGGGATGCTCCAGCAGGGTGCTCTCGACCTCGAACGGACCTATCAGATGACCCGACGACTTGATCACATCGTCTGCGCGTCCGACAAACCAGAAGTAGCCGTCGCCGTCGCGCCGCGCCAGGTCGCCGGTCAGGTACCATCCTCCCGCGAAGCACTTGCGATAGCGCTCTTCTTCGTTCAGGTAGCCGCGAAACATCGACGGCCAGCCCGGCCGCAGCGCCAGCTCGCCCTCGACTCCAGCCTCGCGAATTTCTTCGACGTTGCCGTCCTGATGGCGGCGCACGATTCCCGCCTCGATACCGGGCAGCGGGCGTCCCATCGAGCCCGGGCGAATATCCATCGCCGCGAAGTTCGAGATCATGATGCCGCCGGTTTCTGTTTGCCACCAGTTGTCGTGAATCGGAAGTCCGAATGCTTCCTGTCCCCACGTCACCGCTTCGGGATTTAGCGGCTCGCCTACGCTGGCGATGAAGCGTAGTCGACTCAGATCGTACTTGCGGATCACCTCGGTCCCAATCTTCATCATCATGCGAACGGCGGTCGGCGCCGTGTACCACACAGTGACCCTCTGCGCCTGCAGCATCGCGTACCATCGCTCGGCGTCGAATTCCGCCTCGTCGATAATGCTGGTAATGCCGTTGGTGAGCGGCGCGATGATTCCGTACGACGTACCGGTGATCCATCCCGGATCCGCGGTGCACCAGAAAATATCGTGCGGGTGAAAGTCGAGCGCGAAGCGGCCGGTCACGTGATGCGCGACCACGGCCTGATGCACGTGCATCGCGCCCTTGGGCTTGCCGGTGGTGCCGCTGGTGAAATGAAGCAGCGCGAAGTCCTCGGGATCGGTCGGCGGGATGTCGAAGTCGTCGCGCGCGGCGTTCATCAACTGCTGGAAATCCCGCGTGTTCGGAATCCCGCGAATCTCTTCGGGATTGCCGATCAGCAGCACGTGCTTGAGCCCGGGCAGCGAGTCA
>DASQHV010000255.1:0-9045 GCA_035631915.1 Candidatus Acidiferrales bacterium
CGTTGAGCATGAGAACGTCATCAGGCGTCCGCCGGGCGCCAACGCGCGCATCGCGATCATGTTGAGCTCCACGTAAAGACGGCCGGCGCGCTCGGCGTCGGCGCGGCTGCGTGCGAGCGGCGGCGGATCGAGGACGATTAAATCGAAGCACTCCGCCGTCTCGGCCATGAACTTTCCCGCCTCGCCGTGCACGAATTCGACCGCCGTGGCCGGGTGGTCGTTGAGTTCAAGATTTTTGCGCGCCCATCCGAGCGCGCGCGCCGAAGTATCCACCGCGACGACCCTGCGTGCGCCGCCGGCCAGCGCCGCGAGCGCGAATCCGCCCTCGTAGCAAAACGCGTCGAGCACGCGGGCGTCGGCGGCGATTCGCCCGGCCAGCGCCCTGTTCTCGCGCTGATCGAGGAAGTAGCCGGTCTTCTGCCCATGCTCGAAGTCGACGTGGATTCGAATTCCGTTCTCCCGTCCGACGGTCTCGCTCACCGGCTCGCCGTAGAGCGTCGCGACGCGGTCGGGCAGCCCCTCCTGCTTTCGCACCGCTCCGACGCTGCGCTCGACGATCGCACGCGGTTGCAGCAACTCGCGCAGTTCAGCGACGAGCGTCTCGCGCATCCGATCGGCGCCGGCAGTGAGCAGTTGCATAACGAGCACCTGGTCGAATCGATCGACGACGACACCGGACAGTCCGTCGCCGTCGCCATTGACCAGACGGTACGAATCGGTGTCGGCGCCGACGAATCGCTGCCGCAGCGCGAGCGCGCTCCTGAGCCGACGCGCCACCAACTCGGCCAGTGACGGCTCCTCGCCCCACGCGAGCATCCGCACCGCGATCGTCGTCGCCTGGTTGCAGTAGCCGAGGCCGAGCAGCTCGCCAGCCGCATCATGCACGGTGACGGTCGCGCCCGCCTCGATCTGATTCGGCTCGAGCCGCTCTATCGCTTGCGAAAAAATCCACGGATTGCCACCGCGGACCGGACCCTCGCGCCCGCGCTTGAGGATCACGCGGGCGGCCGGTGCGCTCATCGCGCGCGCCATCGCGGCTCGCCGACGCGGACATATTCGCCGCTCCGGCCGCCGCGCTTCTCGACCAGCCTGACCGCGCCGATCTCCATCGCACGATCGATCGCCTTGGCCATGTCGTAGATGGTCAGCGCCGCCGCGCTCACCGCGACCATCGCTTCCATCTCGACGCCGGTGCGGGCCGCTGTCACCGCGCGCGCCTGGATCTCAAGCACGGATTTTTTTCGATCGGGCGCGAAATCCAACTCGACAACTTCGAGCGGTATCTGATGACAGAGCGGGATCAGCTCATGCGTTCGCTTCGCCGCCATGATTCCCGCCAGCCGCGCCGCCGCCAGCGCCTCGCCTTTCTTCAGCCTGCCCCCGACGATCGCGTCGAGCGTCGTGCGTGCCATCCGCACCCGCCCGCGCGCAATCGCCTCGCGCCGCGTAACCGGCTTCGCACCGACGTCGACCATCTTGATGCGTCCGCGACGATCGAGATGAGTCAGCGCCGCCTTCGACGCCGCGGGCCGCGCGCGCCGCGATGAAACTGGTTTCTTGCCGGGCATCTTCAGAATGGCTAGAGCTTATGTTGACCGCCCGCGCGGATACAATAAACTGTTCGGACTCATCCCAATCCGCTTCGACGACAGGTCTTATGGCTGACGAAATCAACAAGGTCGTGATCCTCGGTTCGGGTCCCGCCGGTCTCACCGCTGCGCTTTACACCGCGCGCGCCAACATGAATCCACTGGTGATCGAGGGCAACGAGCCGGGTGGTCAATTGACGATCACGACCGAGGTCGAAAATTATCCCGGCTTCGAGCACGGCGTGCAGGGACCCGAGATGATGGACGTGTTTCGCCGCCAGGTGACGCGCTTCGGCACTCGCTTCGCAGTCGGCGCGGTCACCGGCGCGCGGCTCCAGAAGCGGCCGTTCGAGATCGTGGTCGAGGATCAGGTAGTCAAGGCCGAGACGTTGATCATTTCTACCGGCGCGTCGGCCAAGCTGCTCGGCATCGAGTCCGAGAAACGCCTGATGGGTTACGGCGTCAGCGCGTGCGCGACCTGCGACGGCGCGTTCTTCAAGGAGAAGGAAGCGATCGTGGTCGGCGGCGGCGACACCGCGATGGAAGAGGCGACGTTCCTCACGCGCTTCTGCACCAAGGTAACGATCGTGCATCGCCGCGACGCGCTGCGGGCGTCGAAGATCATGCAGGACCGCGCGCGCAAGAATCCGAAAATCGCATTCATCTGGGATTCCGTGGTCGAAGAGATTTTCGGCGACCCGAAAAACGGCGTCAGCGGCGCGCGCCTGAAGAACCTCAAGACCGGCGCCACGACCGACTTCAAGACTGACGCAGTGTTCGTCGCGATCGGCCACCAGCCCAACACCGACATCTTCAAGGGCCAGCTCGAGATGGACGACGTCGGCTATCTCAAGGTGAAGCCCGGCTCGACCTATACCAACGTCCCGGGAGTGTTCGCCGCCGGCGACGTCGCGGACAGCGTCTATCGGCAGGCGGTCACGGCGGCGGGCACCGGATGCATGGCGGCGATCGACGCCGAGCGCTGGCTCGAAGCGAACGCCGGCTAGGCTTCCTCATTCTGGCCGGCGCGCAACGGGCGCACAGGGAGAATTGACGATGCGATCGATTCGCCATCCGCTTAGCGGCGCGCTCTACGACTTGCAAACCGACGGCACCGTTCGCGTCGAGCACAACGGCAAGTCGGGACTGTTCCGCGCCGACGGTACCTACATCTCGGGCGAAATCCAGGTCGCGGATCCTCAGCTCTGCGTATGGATCGGCGGACGTAACGTCGCCACCCCGTCGCGCCATTCGGGCGGCGCCATCAAACAGAACGGTTAAACTCGCAACTCCACGATGAGTGAGAAAAAACTCATGACTCTCATCGAAAATCCCCAGCGCCCGCGCTCTGACGTCATCTCGTACCAACGACTGCTCGACACCGACACGCATCGCGTGCCTGAGGTTTTGCGCCTTCAGGGCCCGCTCGGCGCCGGTCCAGTTGAAGTTCCGGTCGAGCGCTACACCTCTCGCGCGTTCTTCGAGCTCGAGGTCGAGCGGCTCTGGAAGCGCGCGTGGCAGATGGCGTGCCGCGAGGAGGACATCCCGAACGTCGGCGACCACCTCGTCTACGACATCGCCGGCATGTCGTTCATCGTCGTGCGCACAGCGCCCGCCGAAATCAAGTCGTACTACAACGCGTGCTTGCATCGCGGACGCATGCTGCGCGAAACCGGCGGACCGGCAGCGACCGAGTTCCGGTGCCCGTTTCACGGCTTCGCGTGGAACCTGGACGGCAGCCTCAAACACGTGCCGTGCGCGTGGGACTTCCCGCACATCAAACCCGCCGAGTGGAGACTGCCCGAAGTCAAGGTCGGCACCTGGGGCGGCTTCGTCTTCATCAACATGGATCCGAATTGCGAACCGCTACAGGATTTTCTGGGCGCCGAACTGACTGATCAGTTCAAACGATGGCCGCTCGAGCGTCGCTACAAGCAGGCGCACGTCGCCAAGGTCCTGAGCTGCAACTGGAAGGTCGCGCAGGAGGCCTTCATGGAGGCGTTCCACGTCGTCGCGACGCATCCGCAACTGCTGGCCGGACTCGGTGACGCCAATTCGCAGTACGACGCGTGGCGCAATTTCAGCCGCGCGATCACCGCCAACGGCACCCCGAGTCCGCACCTTTCGTGGACCCCGACCGAACAGCAGATGTTCGACTCGATGACGGATCGGCGGCTCGACGAACCGCCGGCGGTCGAAATTCCCGCCGGCATGACGGCGCGCCAGGTCTCCGCCGCGGGCGGGCGCGAGATGCTGCGGCCGGTGCTCGGCGACGCCGTCGACGAACTCTCGGACGCGGAGCTGGTCGACAGTTTCTACTACACCGTGTTTCCGAATTTTCATCCGTGGGGCGCCTACAACCGCATCACCTACCGCTTCCGTCCGCACGGCACGGAGGTCGACGAGTCGATCATGGAGTGCATGTATCTCGCGCCGTATCGCGAAGGCGAAAAACCGCCCGCCGCGCCGATTCACTGGCTCGGCGCCGACGACGATTGGTGCGACGCGCCGGAGCTGGGATTTCTCGCGCGCGTCTTCAACCAGGACACCTTCAACCTGGCCAAGGTGCAGCGCGGCTTGAAGACCACCGCGAAAAAAACCGTCACGCTCGCCAACTACCAGGAAATCAAGCTGCGCCACTTTCATCGCACGCTCGAAAGCTGGCTCGCGCGCCCGTAGCGGATTGCGCGCATTCTGAGGTACGCCGATGCCGTCGCCCACAGAGTTCAATCCGATCGCCCCCGAGACCGTCGAGAATCCGTACCCGTTCTACCGCGCGATGCGCGAGCAGGAGCCCGTGTACCAGGTGCCGGGCGCCGGATTTTTCATCGTCAGCCGCTACGACGACGTGATGTTCGTGCTCAACAACCCGCAGATTTTTTCCTCGCGTCAACCGCCCGGGCTGCAGACCGAGCCCACTCCCGAAATCATCGAGATCTGGTCGAAGGGCTGGCCGCCGGTCGATACGCTGCTGACCAACGACCCGCCCGCGCATACGCGATTTCGTTCGCTGGTGAACAAGGCGTTCTCAGCGCGCCGCGTCGCCGCGATGGAGCCGGCCGTGCGCAAGATCGCGAATGCGCTGATCGACGGGTTCATCGCCGACGGGCGCGTCGAGCTCGTGAGTCAGTTCGCGGTCGGCCTGCCGCTGACCGTCATCGCCGACGCGCTCGGCGTGCCGCGCTCCGACATGGCCGACTTCAAGCGATGGTCCGACGACTCGGTGGCGCCGCTCGGCGGCATGATCGGCTACGAGCGCCAGCTTGAGTGCGCGCGCAGCATGGTCGAGTTCCAGCACTACTTTGCGGCGCGGCTCGAGGAGCGGCGCGTCACCCCCCGCGACGACCTGCTCACCGACCTGCTGAACGCACGGCTGGACGGCGCCGAACCGCTCAACATGGCGGAGATGTTGAACATCCTGCTGCAGTTGCTGGTCGCGGGAAATGAAACCACGACCAATCTGATCGCCAGTGCGATGCTCCTGCTGTTGCGCGACCCCGCCCAGATGAAGGCGCTCACCGGCGACCCCGCGCTGATTCCGAATTTCATCGAGGAAGCGTTGCGGATGGAATCGCCGGTGCAGGGATTGTTCCGCATCGCAGTTGCCGACACGGAATTGGGCGGCGTGAAAATACCCGCGGGCGCGCGAGTGGTCGTGATGTACGCGTCGGCGAATCGCGACGACGCCGAATTTCCCGACGCCGCCCGTTTCGATGTGCGGCGCGAAAATGCGCGCACTCATCTCGCGTTCGGCCAGGGCGCCCACTTCTGCCTCGGCGCGGCGCTCGCGCGGCTCGAAGGCAGAGTTGCGTTCGAAACGCTGCTCAGCCGCATGCGCGATATCACGCTCGTCGACGGCGCGAACGACTTCTCGCATACGCCGAGCTTCATCCTGCGCGGCCTGCGCGCGCTGCATTTGGAATTCACTCCGGCCACCGCCTAGCACCGCGCGCCCCGACGCCCCGCAGACTCTCCGGGTCGCCAATTTGACATCGCTGTGCTAACAAACCGCCCTATGGCGGGCACAGCTTTTCCGAAGGGTTTTCTCTGGGGTACGGCCAGCGCGTCGTATCAGATCGAAGGCGCCTGGAACGAGGACGACAAGGGCGAGTCCGTCTGGGACCGCTTCGCGCACACCCCCGGCAAGATCAAGACCGGCGAGAGCGGCGATGTCGCGTGCGATTTCTATCATCGCTACACCGACGACATCGCGTTGATGGCCGAGCTTTCGCTCAACGCCGCGCGCATCTCGCTCTCGTGGCCGCGAATCATGCCCGACGGCAAAGGCGCGGTTAATCAAAAGGGCCTCGACTTTTACAAACGCGTCGTCGACGAGATGCTCAAGCGCAACATCCAGCCCTGGGTCACGCTCTATCACTGGGATCTGCCGCAGGCGCTCGAGGACGCCGGTGGATGGCCCAATCGCGACACCGCCGAACATTTCCGCGACTACGCCGCCGTCGTCGCCGACGCGCTGGGCGACCGCGTCAAGCATTGGATGCCACTAAACGAGCCGTGGATCTTCACCATCCTCGGCTACCTGATGGGTATCCATGCGCCCGGGCGGCGCGAGCCGCGCGAGGCCATCAAGGCGACGCACACCGTCAACCTGGCGCAGGGCATGGCGATCCGCGCGCTGAGAAGCGCGAAGCACAAGCCTGCGATGGTCGGTACCGCGTACAGTATGTCCCCGGTTCATCCCGTGACCGGGTCGCTCGAGGATCGGACCGCCGCCGAGCGCTGGCATCGATTCATCAACCTGTGGTTTCTCGACACGGCGATCCACGGCAAATACCCCGAGGCGTACGTGCAGGGCTCGGTCGAGGATCACGTCGAGATTCGTCCCGGCGACATGGACTTGATCAAGGCGCCAATGGATTTCATCGGCATCAACCTCTACACCCGCGCCGTGGTCGCGCACGATCCGCACGATCACAACATGGGCGTCGCGCAGAAAACTCCGGGCGGCGAGGAGGTCACCGAGTTCGGCTGGGAAGTCTATCCCAAGGCGCTGTCCGAGATGATTCTGCGCATCACCAAGGACTTCCCCGGCGTGCCGCTATATGTGACCGAGAACGGATGCTCCTACGGCGACGGCCCCGGCCCCGACGGCAAGGTCAACGATCAGCGCCGCGTCAGCTTCCTGCGCCGCTTCATCGCGGAGGTCGGCCGCGCAATCAACGCCGGCGCCGACGTGCGCGGCTACTTCCTGTGGACCTTCACCGACAATTTCGAATGGGCCGAGGGCTTCAAACAGCGATTCGGAATCGTGCACTGCGATTTCAAAACCCAAAAGCGAATCGTCAAGGAAAGCGGGCATTGGTACGCGAACCTGGCGCGCACCAACGCGCTCGATTTCGACCCGGTCGTGTGAGCGCGACGGCCCGTTTCGCGCCGTCGACGTCTCGCGCGTTTGCGCCCGCCGCCGTCCATTCATGCTGAGCAGCGAAATTCTCGTCTGGCTGCACCTGTGCGCGATGGCTGCGTACGTCGGCGCGCAGTTCGCCGTCATCTATATGCTGATTCCCGCGGCCGCGACCGCGCCCACCGAGACCGCGCGCCGGCAAAGCCTCATCGCCGGGTTCAAGTTCTACAACCCGTTCACGATCGCGGTGCTGGGAATTATTGTGATTACAGGCGCGATGCGCCTGACGGACCTGAAAGCGTCGATGAAGTTCGACTACTTCGCGCGCATCGGCGCAGTGCTCGAATTGAAACTGGCGCTGGCCTTTCTGCTCATCTTCATCCAGACCTACATCACCTTCGGGCTGGCGTTCAGAATCGGCCGCCAGGAAGAAGTCGCCGCCCACGGCGACGGCGAAGCCTTCACCGTCGAACAAGTCGACTCGATGCTGCGCCGGATACGCTCGATGGCGTGGTTCACGATTCTGCTCGCGGCCGCCGTCATCTGGGTGTCACTCACGATGGTCTCGCGGACCGCGGGCGATCCCGCCGCGTCCGCCCGCATCTCCGCGCAGGCCGTCGTCACCCGGAGCGAGCACTGATACTCGTTGCGTCGCGTCGCGTGTGATTTCGGCTGCGCAGGACATCGTCGGTTAGTTCGGTCGCTTAGTGCGCGAGGCTCAGCAGCGAGCCGAAGATGTAGGCGATCGTGATGATCCCGAAGATCGCGCCCGGCATCTCGTTCAACATGTTGTACTGCGCGAGCCTGGTCGCGTCGCTGGTCGGCGCCTTCTCGTTTGCCGCACCGAATCCCGTCAGTCTTGCTTCATTGGTTGTCGCGTTCATTGTCATTTCCTCCGTCAGTCGATTCGTTCCGTTTCGTTGCCGTGCTACGCCAGCGAGGCGAGCGAGCTGACGATGTACCCGAGCGTCAGCAGTCCGAAGACCAGGCCCGGCAGTTCGCTGAGCAGGCTGTTCTGCGCCACCCGCGTTCCGACCGAGGCTTCCGCCTTCTCATTCGCCTTCGCGATTCCCGCCAGCCGTGCTTCGTTCGTCGTTGCGTTCATTTTTCTTTCCTCCCGTAGTCAGTTACGTTAGCTGGTAAAGCAAGCCATGTGCCACGACGAAAATCTCGATTCAGTAAGGCCTGTCGTCGAGACCATATGACCTGAAGCTTGGGATTATCGAGGAAAATGCAGTATTTTACTGAGATTTCTGAGACTCGCAATCTGCGAGACAAAAAACCGGCCACTTTGATTTTCGCACCAAATTTCGTAATTCGCGAAATGTTGCAATACCCGACGTGCAGCTAATTTACGGCACCACGACGAAAACTGCTCCGACCTCGAACGCCTCTTTGATCCGCCGAACCCTTCTGCAAAAGTGCCATCATGCCGACCGACCCGATTCCTGAAGCGTCCGATCTCACCCGCAAAGCGACGGGCTCGCTCAAGTCGCCCACCGGCTCTCTGGCCGCCGGACAGATCGCCATTCCTACGACGCCCTACTTCACGCGCAGCCTGATCCTGCGCTTTGCCGAGGCATCGATTTTCCTGATTGCCGTCGTCGGCGCCGTCGCGCTGGGACTGGGAATCACCCAGTACTTCGCCGAGCACCGATACCTGTTCGCGTATTTGCTCGCCTACGCGGGATTTCGTTTCGCCGATCTGCTGGTGCGCGAGGAACCCGATGCTTCGGTTGATGAGGCGCCCGAACCCGACGAACTGAGCCGCCGAATTCGCGTTCAACTTCCGCTGCTCGTCATGTTCGCGGCGGCCCCCTTTGAACGCACCTACGTCTACGGCGGTGCGCCGCCGGCGTCGCTCGGCGCGCTGGCGCTGTTGCTGGAACTGCTCGGCATGTGGCTCGCGCTCGGCGCGCGAATTCAACTCGGCTACTTCACCTCGCGCCGGCCCGGCGAGCGCCCGGTGCTGTTGACGCGCGCGTTCTACCGTTACATCCGCCATCCGATCTACGCGGGCACCTTCCTGGTGACGATTGGATGGCCGCTCGAGTTCGGCGCGCCGGTGACGACGGTTGTCGCGCTGATTAT
>DASQHV010000256.1:0-5297 GCA_035631915.1 Candidatus Acidiferrales bacterium
GGGCTCAGCCGCTGCGGCGCGCGCGGCGTTCGCGAGCTTTCCGGGAATACGCGTGTTCGACGATCCCGCGCAGAACAAATATCCGATGCCGCTAATCGTCGAGGGACAGGACGACTGCTACGTCGGGCGAATCCGCGAAGACCTGTCGTGCGCGAACGCGCTGAACTTCTGGGTCGTCGGCGACCAGTTGCGCAAGGGCGCCGCGCTCAACGGCGTGCAGATCGCGGAACTGCTGCTGTAACGAAGTCGATCGGGCGCGCACACTTATCCGCACAATCGAGAAGACCGCCCCCGAACCAGGGGCGGTCTTCTTTTTCATTGCAACTCGAACTGCCGGTGAATCAAGGCAGCTGGATATAGTCCACGGTCGGAGTCCAGAAGGTGTTCATGCTCGGTCCGCCGGTCGGACTGCCGCCCAGCACCGGTTTCGACAAATCGAGCCGGATCAGGAACTGCATCTCGTTGCCGTTGCCGATTGCGTAGTAGAAATTGAACGCCGGATCGACGGAGGCCGAGTTCGGATCGCCCTGCATCGTGATCGAGACGTTGTTGGGGCCGGGAGGCAGCAGCGCCGTGGCAATCGTAAACGCCGACGACGCGTCCGCCGTGGTGTTCGTGCCCGGCTGACCGTTGTTGTCGAGCGCGCCCGCGACCGGCGAGGTGGGCAGCTGGATCAAGCGAACGTTCTGCCCGCCCTCATCGGCCAGCACGCCCTGATGCGTGGCGCAGTTGATTGCCGCCATCCCCTGGCCCTCGCCCTGGATTCCGCCGGCGCCGAGCCCCGGCACGGTCACGTTGTCCGCCGTCGCAGGATTTACCCCCGTGTTGAGAGTGGCCATGTTGAAGACTGTGTTCGCGTCGACGAACTCCTGGCCCAGGATCATGATGTTGGTGCTCGGATCGAACGCGTTTCCATCGCTGGTGCCAAAGCCGCCTTGAAAAGCCTTCGGTACGAGCGGCAACACCGTCGAGTCGATTATCTGGTTGTTGCCGTCGCACGTGATGAATATCAGTCCGGTGGTGACGTTGAGCGCCAGCGAGTCCGTGCAAACCGTGGAGACCACCGAAGCCGCGTTCCAGACCGGCGGACTCGTGGATGTGTCTAGAATGCCGATGGTGGACAGGCCGGCAACGAACGCACGATTGTTCTTGAAATCCTGAAGCACTCCGCCGCGGAACTCGTCGAGACCGGTCGCGTCCACTTCGTGCAGAACGGTTTGGGTGTTGGTGTCGATCTCAAAAATGCCCACGCCCCCGGCGGTGAGAACCGACTCGGCAAGGATCGTTTTGTTGGCGGGATTGTAGGCCAGCGCTTCGGGGAAGTTTCCCTGTGAACCGCCGACGTTCAGTGCCAATGTTTTGATAACGGGGTTGGGTGCGCCGACGGCGAGATTCACTACGGCGACCTGGGCGTTGCCGCTCATGTCGGTGGTATTGAGCGGCACGTAGCCGACATTGTTGACGGGATCGAGTCCGATCAAACCTTGGCCGGCGCATGCGCCCGGAGGCGGCGGTGGCGGCGGGTTGTGATGGCCTCCACATGAAGCGCATGGGTCGCAGGCTGAAAAGGTAGGGATCGCGGCGACCGCCAGAAGCAGCACTATCGCAAGCCCGATCAATCGAGTCGTCATCGTCAAGCTCCTCCCACAAATGGCGCCGCGCTTCGCGTTTCAGCGCGCGAAATTGTTCCGGCGCGATCAAACCCCCGCTTGATGCGCCGAAGATAAACAGAAATTCGTCAAAGTCGCAAACGATGAATGGGATTCAACGATCGAAGCGTCGCGCGGCTGACCGCGTGGTCGGTCGATTGACCCGCGCTCATCCCGATACTACCGTTAACCGACTGTAGCGATTGCAGCCTTATCGAGAGCGGCGGAGGGAAAGGCCCGCTGATGCCGCAGCAACCGGCCCGCGATGGGTGCTGGTGCTAACTCCTGCAGAGGTTCCCGGCATGGGAATTTCTGGAAGATAAGGCGAGTGTATTAGAACCCTCGTCTTATCGTCATCGCAGGATTTGTCGCACCGGCTTCGCGTCCACGGCGGAGGTCGCGGCTCTCGACGGCAGGGGAACGATCAACGTGACGAACGGGCGAATCTTGATTGTCGGCGTCGGCGGACTGGGCGTGCCAGCCGCGTGGGCGCTCGCCCGCGCCGGCGCGCGAGAGCTGACGCTCATCGATCCCGATCCCGTCGAGCTGTCGAATCTCGCGCGGCAGGTGATCTTCGGCGTCGAGGACATCGGCACTCCGAAGGTCGATGCGGCGTCGCGATGGTTGTCGCGCAATTTTCCCCAGTGTCACGTGACGAACTATCGTACGTCGCTCGACGAATCGAATGCCGCGGAGCTGGTCGCGACGCACGCGTTTGTGATCGACGCGACTGACAGTCCGGCCGCGAAGTTCCTGATCAACGACGTCTGCATCGCCACGCGCACGCCGTTCGTCTATGGCGGCGTGCTCGGGATGACCGGGCAGGCACTGTCGATCATTCCCGCAGAGACCGCGTGCCTGCGATGTATCTTCGAAAATCCTCCCGGCGAGGACGAGGTCGCGAGTTGCCGCGAGGCCGGAATCGTCGGCCCGGTGGCGGGCGCGATCGGCGCGATGCAGGCGGCGGAGGCGATGCGCGCCCTGCGCGCGCATCCGCTCGAACTCGCAGGAAAAATTTTGACTTACGTTGCATTCCAGCCGGCCCGGGTGCGGGTCACGGCGGTTGAAGCGCGGCGGGGATGCGGTTGCGGGGCGTGGCGGCCGCAAACGACGGCCGCGAGTTTGCACTAGAGCAAGAGGAACCTCGATGAGCTACATCACCAATCTCAAATGTCGCGAGTGCGGCCAGGAGTATCCGATCAGCCCGCTCCACGTGTGCGAGACCTGCTTCGGTCCGCTCGAAGTGACTTACGACTATGCGAAGATTCGCGCTGATATCTCGCGCTCGGCGATCGAAAAGCGGCCGCACAACCTGTGGCGCTATCGCGAACTGCTGCCGGTCGACTTCGCCGGCGAACCCGATATCGGCACCAACTCGGGCTTCACCCCGCTGCTGCATTGCAAGCGCCTGGGCGCGGAGCTCGGCCTGAAGCATCTCTACGTAAAGGACGACACCGTCAACCATCCCACGCTCTCGTACAAGGACCGCGTGGTGTCGGTCGCGATCACCAAGGCGCGCGAGTTCGGCTTCACCACCGTGTCGTGCGCGTCGACCGGCAACCTGGCCACGGCGGTGGCGGCGCACGCGGCGCGCGCGGGATTGCAGTGCTACATCTTCATGCCGGAGGGTGTGGAGGCGGGCAAAATCGTCGGCTCGACGATCTACGGCGCGCGCGTCATCACGATTCGCGGCAACTACGACGACGTCAATCGGTTGTGCAGCGAAATCGCCGACAAGTACGGCTGGGCCTTCGTCAACATCAACCTGCGTCCGTTCTATACCGAGGGCGCCAAGACCTTCGGCTTCGAAGTCGCCGAGCAACTCGGCTGGCGGCTGCCCGACCATATCGTGGTGCCGACCGCCGGCGGCACGATTCTGCCGAAGGTCGCGAAGGCGTTTAAGGAGCTCAAGGAAGTCGGATTGATCAGGAGCGGCGAGTTCAAGATTCACTCGGCGCAGGCCGCGGGCTCGGCGCCGGTGATTCATGCGCTGCACAAGGGCACCGACCTGATCACGCCAGTGAAGCCCGACACCATCGCCAAGTCGATCGCGATCGGAAATCCGGCCGACGGCTTTTACGTGTTGAAGGCGGTGCGCGAATCCGGCGGATGGGGCGACGTGGCGACCGACCCGGAGATTATCGACGCGATCAAGCTGCTCGCGCGCACCGAGGGAATTTTTGCGGAGCCCGCGGGCGGCACCACGCTCGCCGTCGCGATCAAGCTGGTCAAGCAGGGGCGCATCAAGGCGGACGAAACGGTGGTCGTCGCGATCACCGGCAACGGCTACAAGACTCTGGAAGCGGTCGCGAGCGCGATCGACCAGCCGTCGATTATCGACGCACGGCTCAAGGACTTCGACGCGCTGTTCGAGCGCCTCACCGACGGCAAGCGCGCGGCGGCAGGCGCGGCGTAACCTTGATTGCGCGATGCCGGCGGCATAAGTCTGGGAATTCAACCAGGAGGTAAGTCCGAAACATGGCAGTACGGGTCAGAGTTCCAACTCCACTGCGCAGATTCACGGCGGGCGTCGACGAGGTGCCGGCCGACGGTGCGTCGATCAAGGCGGTGATCGAGGACCTCGAACGGCGTCATCCCGGAATTCGCGAGCGGCTGCTCGACGACAAGGGCGACATTCGCCGCTTCGTGAACATCTATCTGAACGGCGACGACGTCCGCTTTCTCGACGCGATTAACTCCAAGGTCAAGGATGGCGACGACATCTCGATCGTCCCCGCGATTGCCGGCGGACGCTAACCGCGCGGACCGCGGCGCCGCGTTTTCGCGCGACGGCGCGGACGCCGGAGCTCGCGAGATCGTCCCGATCGGGCGCGCGCGCAGCGTGCTCGACCTGGTCGGCAACACCCCGCTGCTCGAAATCAAGCGCCTCACCGCGGGCCTGCTGCCGCGAGGTGTGCGAGTGTTCGCCAAGCTCGAAGGTTTCAACCCCGGCGGTTCGGTGAAAGATCGGCCCGCGAAAAACATGATCGAAGTCGGCATCGCCGAGGGCAAACTCAAGCCCGGCAAGGTGATTCTCGACTCAACCTCGGGCAACACCGGCATCGCGCTCGCGATGATCGGCGCGACGATTGGCTACCCGGTGGAACTGGTGATGCCGTCGAACGTCAGCCGCGAGCGCAAGAAAATTGTCGAGGCCTACGGCGCCAAGATTCACTACTCGGATCCGATGGAAGGTTCCGACGGCGCAATTCGGATGTGCCGCGCGCTGCTGGCCGAACATCCCGAGCGCTACTTCAAGCCCGACCAGTACAACAACGAGGCCAACGCGCTGGCGCACTTCAACACCACCGGCCCGGAAATCTGGCGCCAGACGCGTGGCGAGGTGACGCACTTCGTCGCGGCGATCGGCACCGGCGGCACCGTGATGGGCACCGGCCGCTTCCTGAAGTCGAAAAATCGCGCGGTGCAGGTAGTCGCCGTCGAGCCCGACGACGCGATGCACGGGCTCGAGGGACTCAAGCACATGGCGAGCTCGATCGTCCCGGGCATCTACCACGAAAGCGAACTCGACGACAAAATCCAGGTCAGCACCGAGGACGCGTACGAGATGGTTTACGCGCTCGGACAGAGCGAGGGCCTGCTGGTCGGGCAATCGTCGGGCGCGGCGATGGTCGCGGTGCTCAAGCT
>DASQHV010000257.1:0-5996 GCA_035631915.1 Candidatus Acidiferrales bacterium
GCCGAGCAGCGCGATTTCCTTCAGAACGGCGCCCCCCGCATCAACCGGCTCGCGATGGCCGCGGCGATCGGACTGCCTCTGACCGGAGTATTCAACTGGAGTCAGGCGGTGGCGACGCATCGCGGGATGCTTTCGCCGGTCTTCAGCGGTCTCCTGGCGGCGAAGATCGGGCTCTACCTGCTGATGCTGTGGGCATTGACGGTCGCGATTCGCGCAGTGCCGCAGTCGCTCAACGACTGGCATCTCGGCGACACCCTGGCGCCGGCCCGCGCGACATCCACGATGCTGAAGGCGCACGCCGCGATCGTCGCGATGGGTGCGATCGCGATGATGCTGGGCGTGTGGCTGACCGGCGCCTGAGTGCGTCGCGAATCCGCATCACGGGCGCGTCACGCGATAGATGTGGAACACGCCGCCGTCGTCCTTGTGGTAGTAGAGCGACCTGCCGTCGGGCGAGATCGTCGGCGCCTCGACGAAGCCGGCAATCGCCGCAATCTTCATCGCCTTGCCGAACGGCTTCGACGTGCTCTTGCGGCTGGCGGTGTAGATCGCCGGGCTGATGCCGTCGAAATGGGTGAAGAAAATCTCGAGCTCCGAGGCCGAGGTCGTGACCGCGTAGTTGAGTCCGGGCTTGTTGAGCGTGTGCAGCAGCTTGTCGCTCTTCGGATCGCGCACGAACCCGTCACCGACGCGGCGCGCGATCACCAGATGCGTGCTCTGCGGTACGCTGCCGCCTGCGAACACGCCGTCGACGAAATACAGCGTGTTGCCGTCAGCGCTGATATCCGCGTCGAAGTTCACGATCCCCGCCTTCATGCGCGACACGCCCGGCGCCAGCGCCACTCCGGTTACAGTGCCGGCCGAAAAAACGCCGCGGTAGATCGTCGAGAGCGTGATCGGATAGCTCCGCGTCGACACGAAATAGAAATTGTTCGCGTTGTCCATCGACGCCACGCCGTCGAGCGCGCTTGAATCGACGCCGGCGATTTCGCCCTCGAACTGAAACGTCAGGTCGTCGACGCGCTCGGCCCAGAACAGGTTGGTGTCGGGGCTCGAGTTCGAATTGTTGAAGAACAGGATGCTGCCGTCGCGGCTGAGAAACGGCTCCATCGAGTCGCTGCCGTAGCCGAGGATCGTCACCAGTTCCGGATTGGTGAATACGCCGGGCTTCGGCGCTTTGGCTTCGGGAGCCGGCGTCGCGTCGGCAGCCATCGCAGTGCTGACGGCGATCAGGATGCAGGCGAGCGCGAAACTCTTCGCGATGCCCGCCACACACTTTGAATCCGCGCCCATTGTGTTAAACGATACCAAGACCGGACGCGCCAACTGAAGTGAATTTCGAATGAGCACCCGCGATGCCTGAGACACCGCCCAAGCTGGCCGTCGGTGCGTTTTCCGTCGCGTTCCTGACCGACGGGCTATGGCGCAACGACGGCGGATGCATGTTCGGCGTGGTGCCGCGCGAACTGTGGAAGCACAATCATCCGCCCGACGAGCAGAATCGCATCCGGCTCAACCTGACCTGCCCGTTGATCGTCAATCGTGGCGACGCGGTCCTGGTCGACACCGGAATCGGCAACCGGTTGAGCGCCGTCGAGCGCAAGATTTTCGATCACGGCGACGGATGGCTGCCCGAGCATCTGCGCGCGCTCGGGATGGAAGCCGGCGACGTCACACACCTGGTCGTTTCGCATCTTCACTTCGACCACTGCGGCGGACTCGTGCGGCGGCGCGACTCCGGCAAGCTGGAGCCAGCGTTTCCGCGTGCGCGGATTTTCATTCAACGCGGCGAACTCGAACTCGCACGCGAGCCGCGCAACGAGAGGCTCCACGCCGCGTACCGCGCCGCCGGCGAAGTGATCGCAACCGTCGCGAGCCAGATCGAAGCAATCGACGGCGATACGGAAATTGTGCCGGGCGTCCGCGCCGTCGTTACCGGCGGGCATACGCGCGACCATCAGGCGGTGATCGTCGGCGACGGCGGCGAATGCTTCATGCACCTCGCGGATATCGTGCCGACCCGCTCGCACATCCGCGGCCCGTGGAACCAAGCGTACGACCTCGACGCGCTGCGCACGATGGAGCAGAAGGCGCACTACCTGGGCCTCGCGGCGGAGCATCGATGGTGGCTGTCGTTCGCGCACGACGACGTCGTCTTCGCCGCGCAGGTGACCAACGATCGCGGACGCATCGTGCTCGGCGCGACGGTGCCGACTGGACATTGAGCCGCGGCGCATCGCGCACACATCGGCACGCTCCACGCTTGTTGATACTCAACGCGCTTGAATGCGCTCGTTGAACCTATGTTGCTTGTTGCGGATCATTGCGTCCGTTATACTCGACTTCAGGATGGGCTACCGAAATAACAGAGCCCCCCTGATGCTGGCCGCGCCTGGCAAGTATCCCTGCACTACACTCTCAGTAACCCGAAGGAGATAGCCGATGGCGGATCTCAACACGTTCGAGCGGGTGATCAAGGAAGACCGGGCCGCACGCGAATCCAAGCAGTGGCGCGGAACGCTGCTGGAATACCTGGAATTGGTGAAGGCCGACCCGGTGATGACCAAGCTCGCTCACGCGCGGATCTACGACCTGATTTTCTCGTCGGGCGCCCACGCGCTGAGCGACACCGACGACTCGCGCACCAAGCGGCTGTTCAAGGACGAGCCGATAAAAGTCTTCAGCTTCTTCTCCGAGGAATTTTTCGGCATCGAGCGCACCATCGCGCAGATTGTCCGCTATTTCCATTCCGCGTCGCTCAAGGGCGAGGAGAGCCGCCAAGTGCTCTACCTGATGGGCCCGGTCGGCTCCGGAAAAAGCTCGTTGGTCGAGCGCATCCAGCGCGGCCTCGAGCAGGTCGGCATGATCTACGCTATCGAAGGATGCCCGATGAACGAGGAGCCGCTGCATCTCATCCCGCGCCATCTGCGGCGCGAGTTCGAGAAGATGCTCGGCGTTCACATCGAGGGCGATCTCTGCCCGGTGTGCCGCTACCGGCTGAAATCCGAGTTCGGCAACCGCTACGAGGAATTCCCGGTGCTGGCGCGCAACTTCTCCAAGCGCAACCGCGTCGGCGTCGGCGTCGTGCCCCCGGTCGATCCCAACAACCAGGACACCTCGGTGCTGATTGGCTCCGAGGACATTTCCAAGCTCGACCAGTATTCCGAAGGCGACCCGCGCGTGCTCGAACTGAACGGCGCACTCAACGTCGGCAACCGCGGAATCGTCGAGTTTATCGAAGTTTTCAAGAACGAGACCGAGTACCTGCACGCGATGATCACGGCGACGCAGGAAAAAGTCATTCCGGCGCCGGGCCGCCATGGCATGGTTTACGTCGACACCTGCATCGTGGCGCACTCCAACGAAGCCGAGTGGCAGAAGTTCAAGGCCGATCACACCAACGAAGCCATCCTCGACCGCATCGTGGTGGTGAAGGTGCCGTACAACCTGCGCCTGTCGGAAGAGGTGAAGATCTACCAGAAGATCATCAGGAACTCCGACTTCCGTGCGCACGTCGCGCCGCACACACTCGAACTCGCCTCGATGTACGCGATTCTGTCGCGCCTGGAGCCGACCTCCAAGTGCGACCTGATGACCAAGCTGCGGCTCTACAACGGCGAGGAAGTCGTCGAGAAGGGGCGCACCAAGAAGATCGACGTGCAGGAGTTGAAGGAAGACACCAAGCGCGAAGGGATGTCGGGAATCTCGACCCGCTTCATCATGAAGGCGCTCGACAACGCGCTGTCGGACAACGTCACCGGCAACTGCATCAATCCGATCAACGTGCGCGAGGCGCTGATCTCGATGACCAAGGAGGGCGACCTGCCCGACGACACGCGCAAGCAGTACCTGGAGTTCCTGCAGGACACGCTGCACAAGGAATACCTCGACCTGCTCGAAAAGGAGATCACGCGCGCGTTCGTCTACTCGTACCAGGAGCAGGCCGAGTCGCTGTTCCAGAACTACCTCGACCACGCCGAGGCGTACGTCAACAAGACCCGCGTGCGCGACCGCAACACCAACGAGGAATTGTCGCCCGACGAGGGCTTTCTGAAGTCGATCGAGGAGCAGATCGCGATCATCGGCTCGGCGGCCGACGGCTTCCGCCAGGAGGTCATCGCGTACCTGTGGGCGACGTCGCGGCGCGGCGAAAAGATCAGCTACAAGAGCTACGAGCCGCTCAAGGAAGCGATCGAGAAAAAGCTGATGACCTCGGTGCGCGATATCTCGCGCATCATCACCAAGGCGCGCACCCGCGACGAGGAGCAGGGCGAGAAGTACAGCTCGATGGTGAAGAACCTGCTCGAGAACGGCTACTGCGAATCATGTGTGGACGTGGTGCTGAAATACGCCGCCAACAATCTGTGGAAGGATTGAGGGTTCGTTTCTTGTGTCATTTCTAGAGCGAAGCGAAGAATCCCGGATCCGAGAGGCGAATGTCTAGAACATCGAGCAGCAAGCACTACTACGTCTACATCATGAGCAGCGCCTCGAGAACGCTTTACACTGGCGTGACGAACGATCTGGAGCGCCGTGTAAATGAACACAAACGTGGCGAGGTCTCTGGATTCGCCAGACGCTACCGCGTCGACCGCCTCGTCTACTTCCAGGAGACCGACGACGTTGGCGCAGCCATCGCTGCCGAGAAACAAATCAAAAGCCTGCTCCGACCGCGGAAGCTTGCTCTCATCGAAGAGGAAAACCCCTCGTGGCGCGACCTGAGTGCCCAGTCGTAGGAAAAAGACCGGGATTCTTCGCTTCGCTCTAGAATGACACAAAAAACAGAACCCAGAAGAAGGGTCAGAATGAGCTATGAGCAAAGAGGAGAGTCAGCAGTTTCTGTCATCCCTCCTCGTGCTCTCTTTGTGTCATTCTAGAGCGAAGCGAAGAATCCCGGATCCGAAACCTGTGTGCCTGAAACATCAAACCGCCGGCGCTGCCACCTCCACACTATTGAGTAGCGCCTTGCCTGCCTGAGGTGACGATGGCCACTGGCGACACCATCTTTCGCGAATACCGGCCCTCCGACGCTGAGCGCTCCGACCGCTCCGCCGGCGACCGCCTGCGCCATCGCCAGAAGGTCCGCGAGTCGATCCGCGAGAACATCGCCGACATCATCGCCGAGGAATCCATCATCGGCAAAGACCGCGACCGCGTGATCAAGGTCCCGCTGCGCGGCATCAAGGAGTACCGCTTCGTCTTCGGCGACAACGCGCCCGGCGCGTCGCAGGGCGACGGCGAGACGCGCCCCGGCCAGGTGGTCGGCAAGAAGGGCGAAGGCCCCGGCAAGGGCGACGAGCAGGCCGGCGACCGCCCCGGCGTCGACTACTACGAAACCGACGTCACGCTGGAGGAGCTGATCGAGATCATGTTCGAGGATCTCGAGCTGCCCAACCTCGAGCGGCGTGCGCTGCGCGAAATCCAGTCCGACTACTCCTCGCGCCGCAAGGGCTACCGCAAGGTCGGCATCCGCATCCGGCTCGACAAGCGCCGCACCGCCAAAGAGCGCGTGATTCGGATGCTCGCGTCCGAGAAGCGCACCGACGCCGAGTCGCGCGCACAGGCCGACTCCGCCGGCGACGGCGCCCCGCTCGACGACGAGTCGCAGCCCGCGCCGGCCGGTTCGACGGTTCTCCAGCGCGTCAGGCATCGCTACCCGTTCCATCAGAACGACCTGCGTTACAAGCATATCGAGGTCGATACCAAGGAAGAGTCCAACGCCGCCGTGATTTGCATCATGGATACGTCCGGCTCGATGGACACGATGAAGAAGTACCTCGCGCGCAGCTTCTTCTTCCTGCTCTACCAGTTTATCGCGACCCGCTATCGCAACGTCGAGATCGTCTTCATCGGCCACCATACCGAGGCGCACGAGGTGACCGAGGAGGAGTTCTTCCACAAGGGCGAATCGGGCGGCACGTTCATCTCGTCGGGCTATACTCGCGCGCTGCAGATAATCGCCGAGCGGTACCATCCTTCGCTCTGGAACGTCTATG
>DASQHV010000258.1:0-7661 GCA_035631915.1 Candidatus Acidiferrales bacterium
CGCGATCGAGGCTCTCGGCTCCGCGCTCGCCGGCTCCAGCCGTCCCTTGATCGTCACCTCCGGGACCAGCCTTCTCACGGCTGGACGCCTCGGGACCGAAGACGACGCGCTCACTCCCACGATTCCCCGTGTAGCGTCGGAAGAGGCGGCAGACGCGGTGGCGGCGCGTGGCGTGCGAGTGTCGGTGGTCCGCCTCCCGCAGGTCCACGACCGAGTCAAGCAGGGCCTCGTCACCATCCTAGTCGATGTAGCTCGCGAGAAGGGTGTCTCGGCATTTGTCGGCGACGGGCTCAACCGCTGGCCCGCCGTCCACCGGCTCGATGCTGCTTATCTCTACAAGCTCGTGCTGGAGAAGGGCTTCGCGGGCGCCCGGTATCACGCGGTCGCCGAGGAGGGCGTGCCGCTTCGCGACATCGCCGCCGCAATCGGCCGTCGCCTGAACATTCCAGTCGTCGCCAAGTCGCCCGAGGAGGCGGCCGATCATTTTGGCTGGCTCGGCCCCTTCGTGGGGATGGACGTTCCGGCTTCAAGCGCGAAAACGCGGGAACGGCTGGGATGGCGCCCAACGCAGACTGGGCTGATCGCCGATCTCGACCATGCGAGTTAGGAGAAGCGGGATGCGGCCGGATTGTCGCTCGTAGCGGCGGCGCGCGCGTCAGTAGGTGCCGAATTCCGACTCGGGCCACTCCGCGTTCGGATTCGCGGCGCCGTGAACCGGCTTGGAGGATCCCGAGCTGTTCTTTGACGACGCCGGCGTCTTGGCATCGACGTACACGACGGCGCTGCCCTGGCACGTCGAGGAACACATCCCGACGCCGCTCAGTCCCGGCGTGCATTCGCCCTGCTGAGTCCGGTAGTCGACGATTGCGTCGGCGTGCCCGTATCTCGCGATCGCGGCCTTCGCCAGGTTGAGCGGGTTGTCGCACGACGCGCCCAAACGGTTGAACATGCTCGGCGCGCCGGGATCGATGCTCACCGGACCGAGCACGCGGTAGCTCTTGCCGGGAATCGTTTCCTTGTCGGTGATCAGAACCGTCGACGCGGCGCCATCACCGACGAAGGTCTGCTCCTGAGGCATCGAGCAGCCGCAAATGTTCACCGCGGCGAGAACTACAATCGTGAATTGAATCGAAGAGCGTCGGGCACCGCGGCGATCTCGTTTCGACTTCGTGCGCGACGCTCTTTCGAGTTTCGCAATCACCGGCGCGATCCGGCGGACGCTCTAGGACACCTTGTCGGGCTTGGATACGTCGGCGGCCTTAACTTCGTCGGTCTTGGCCACGGCCTTGGACGCGTCTTCGGGCTCGTTCATCGCGCGTTTGAAGTCGCGAATCGCCTTGCCCATGGCGCCGCCCACATCGCCGAGCTTGCTGGGCCCGAAGATGACCAGGATGATCAGTAAAATGATCAGCAGGTGAGATGGCGCAAAGAGATCCATATTTGTCTCCGGGTCAACGCCGTCGCGACGACCCTCGATGAGTCTATATCGCTGACTCCGTCAATACCACCGATATTCCCGGCGCCTCAGGCGCTGCGGGCCGGTTGCTGCTGCTGCGCCTGCATCGCGTCGTCGGTATCGAGCCGGTAGCGCTGCACCTTGCGATAGAGCGTCGAGAGATGAATCCCGAGCACCTGCGCCGCCTTGACCTTGTCGTTCTCGACCTTGTCGAGCACGCGCTTGATGTGCTCGCGCTCGAGCTCCTCCAGCGTCAGGCCCGAGTTCTCGATGCTCGCCATCACCGGCGAGGTGCTGCGCAGTTTGTCGGGCAGGTCGTGGCTGTGAATGACGTCGGTCTCGGCCAGGATGGCGGCACGCTCGACGGTGTTCTCCAACTCGCGGACGTTGCCCGGCCAAGCGTAGTTGATCAGCAGGCGCATCGCGCCCTTCGAAAAGCGCATCCCGGTGCGCGACATCGATTTCTCGTACTTGCGCAGAAAATGGTTCGCCAGCAGCGGAATATCGTCCTTGCGCTCGCGCAGCCCCGGCAAATTGATATTGATGACGTTGATTCGGTAGAGCAGTTCCTCGCGGAAGCGGCCGGCCTTGACCTCGGCCTCCAGGTTCTTGTTGGTGGCGCATAGCACGCGCACGTCGAACGACACCGGGTCGTTGGCGCCCAGCGGATACGCCTCGCGCTCCTGGAGCGCGCGTAGCAGCTTGACCTGCAGTGCGAGCGGCAGCTCGCCAATCTCGTCGAGCAGGATGGTGCCCTTATCGGCGGCCTTGAGCAGCCCGACCTTGTCGTGGCCGGCGCCGGTGAAGGCCCCGCGCTTGTAGCCGAACAGCTCGCTCTCGAGCAGGTTCTCGGGCAACGCTCCGCAGTTGATTGGCAGGAAACGGTTGTTGGCGCGCTCCGACGTGAAATGAATCGCGCGGGCGACCAGTTCCTTGCCGGTGCCGGATTCGCCGGTGATCAGCACGCTGGAGTCGGTGCGCGCGACTTTTTCCATCACGCGGAACACGCTCTCGATCGCGTCGCTTTTGCCGATGATGCTCTCGAAGCGGTATTTCTCGCGCAATTCCTGGCGCAGGAAGCGATTTTCGCGGAACAGCGCCTTGCCCTCGAGCGCGTTGCGCATCACCTTTTTCAGGTGATCGTTGGCGAACGGCTTGGTGATGTAGTCGTAGGCGCCCTGATGCAGCGCCTCGACCGCCGACTCGACGCTGGCATACGCAGTGACGATAATTCCCATCACCTCGGGGTCGAGCTCGCGCATCTTGCGCAGCAAGTCGAGTCCGCTGCCGCCGCTGGTCAGGTTCAGGTCCAGGATCGCGAGGTCGATCTTTTCCTTTTCAAAAATCCGCAACGCGACTTCCGCCGCCGGCGCCTCCATCACCTCGTAGCCCTCGCTGCGCGCGAGCTGCACGATGATCGAGCGCATCAACGGCTCGTCCTCGACTACCAGCAGCCGGTACGGACCGCGGCCCTGCGCAATCAATGGAGCTTCGGTACTCATCCCGCCGCCGCTGAGGACTGTTGCGGACGCACCGCCTCTTCAGGCACTGGCAGCGTGATCGTCACCGCGGTGCCGCGTCCGACTTCGCTGTCGACGCGGATGGTGCCCTTGTTGGCCAGGATCATCCGCTGGCAGAGCGAGAGTCCGAGTCCCACGCCGGCGCCGGCCGGCTTGGTAGTGAAGAACGGATCGAACACGCGCTCCAGGTGCTCGCGCGGAATTCCGATCCCGTTGTCGACGACTTTGATCGTGATGCGATGGGATTTGTCGGGCCCCTTCCCGGTCCGCTGATTCTCCGTGATCACCTTGATCACGCCGCCCTCCGCGGGCGACGCGTCGGCCGCGTTGAACAGCAGGTTGAGCAGCACCTGTTGAATTTCGTTGTCGGCGGCAAAGGCGGCACGCAGATCGCCCGCCAGGATCGGTTCGACGCGAATTCCGCTGAAGCGCTTGTTGTAGGTGATGAGCCGCAGCGTTTCCGCGATCAGGCCGTTGACGTCGACGGGTTTGCGCTGCGCCGTGGTGGGCCGCGCGAAGTTGACTAGGTCTTTGAGCGTGCTCGAGATGCGGGTGATTTGCGAAAGTATGGTGTGCAGCGTGGTGCGGCGCTGGGGGTCGGTCTCGCCGCTCAAGATAGACTGCACCAGCGACGAGATCGACGCGAGCGGATTGTTCACCTCGTGCGCGACTCCGGCGGCGAAGGTGCCCGTTGCGGCAAGCCGCTCCGACTTCAGCAGCGAATCCAGCATCTCATGGCGCTGCGTCACGTCGCGCAGGATCATTTGAATGAACTGCTTGTCGCCGTAGGAGATGAGCGCCGAGTTGACGTCGTAAAACCACGGCCCCAGCGGCAGGTCGGTGGTTTGCGCGGAGCCCTCCTGCAGCACTTCCTCGAGGCTCTTGGCGGTTCCCTCGCGCATTTCCGGCGGCACAAATTCCGTCAGCGGCCGTCCCACCAGCGGCAACTGCTCCTCGCCCGGCATCTGCAGATGCAGCTTTTCGGCGGCGGAGTTTGCCGACAGCACGCGCCACGTGCGCGGCTCGATCTCATACATCGGGTCGGGCGCGTGGTTGATCGAGTTGCGGTACTTCTCCTCCGACTCGCGCAGCATCCGTTCGCGATGCTCGATGTAGAACTGCGAGACCATCAGGCGCCGCTCGTCGATCGCGGCGACCACCGCGTCGCGCACCTTCTCCATCCGCGCACCCGTCATGGTCGATTTCACATGGTCGAGGATTACCTGCTTGAGCGCGATGTGAATGAGGTTGAACTCCGAGGGCTTGGCACGCTCGAGCATCCCCGCCTGGCAATGACGGCGCAGGTAAATGTAAGTGCAGATGTTGTCGGGGTCGCGAAGGTGATCGACCAGGCGGATCAGCGCGTTGGAAAGGCTGTCCTTCAACGTCGCGATATGCGCCTCGTCGGGATACCAGCCGGGAAACATCGACACCGACATCTCGATCCACTGATCGACGATGCCATCGAAGTGGCGGTCGATCAGGTCCGACGCCTCGCCGCGAATTTCGAGGCATTGCGGGTCGCGGCTCCAAATCTTTGGACCCCACAACCGCGAGAGCGAGTCTTCGATTTCGGCAAGCTGCTCTCTAATCGCGCGTACTTCTTCTTCGTTGACGTCTATCGCGGCGTCAGTCGGTACATGATGTGGTTTCGATTTTGCCGATTTGCCGCATCCACAAGCGCGCGCGAGTTTCATGCTCATAGGAGACCTGGCCTGGATTAGTCTTCGCTCATCTCAATCCGTCACGCGCTTTGCTCATTGGTGCGCCGTTAACGTGAGATAATTTTTCGGTGTCATTCTGATTCGACCTATAACATTCGCAATTTAACCAATCTACGGTGATTTGCTAGTCGGCAATTGCCTGAATTTGCACCCTGCGAACTTTTCGCAACGGATGCCTCCACGCGCAAATCGTACAGGCGCATCCCAATTGGTTGGCCGCGTTTTGTTTCGGACCTGAAAAATCCTTGCCGATGCTCAAGTTTTCCCATGGCATGCCTTTGGCAATTGGTCCTTATCGAGAGGCCACCGAACTACATGCTCAGCAAATCCGGTTCCAAGGTCGGCGTCACCCCACACGGCAAATTCCTTTCTCGCGCGGGCGAGAAGTTCTTTTTCAAGGCGATGCGCCTCGCCGACGTTGGCGGGTCACTCGATTTCAGCCAGAAGCTGAAGCTAAGAAAGCGGCTCGACGATCTCAAGAGCGCGAATACCACCGGCCTGGTGCTGACTGAAGCGCAGTCGCAACCATGCATCGACCTGGCGGCGCAGGCCGGACTGGTCGCGATGCTCGAGCTGGCCGTGACGGCGGACGAGTTGACGAGCCGCCACGCATTCAAGTCGGCGCTCTCTCGCGTCGCGCATACCGCCAACATCTTCCACAAGCATCCCGCGCTGGCGGGCTTCATTATCGATTGCGAAATCAGCCAGGACGAGTTGCGCGCCGGTGGCCTTGAAAATGCGCGCCGCCGCCTGCGCACGATTATCGAGACGATCAAAGAGCGGGCGCCCGAGACGATGGTCGGGCTCAAGGTGCGTCCTGAAGCGCGGGCGCTCAGTCTGCTCGAGGAAGATTTTCTTTACGGCGAGATTCCCGCATTGACGCCGGTGGAGATTCGCGATTTCGTCGTTGCCCTGCACAACGTCGCGGAATCCCGGCCGGTCGTGATCGAGTTCGCCCAAGCATCGCCGGGGCAGGACGAAGCGGTGGCAGTGGCGTTTGGCACGGGTGCGGCTGGCGTGGTTGCTCCGCCGGTTCCTGCTCCGGTGTCCCCTGATTGGCTGGGCGTCAAGATGCTTCGCGCGTCGGACCTGATGCCGTTCGTGACCCTCAATGGCACCTGCCCGCCGCGGCCGGCGACCATGCCGATGGTCTCGGTGGTCATCTGCGCGTACAACGCTGAGCGCACGATGCGTCCGTGCCTGGAGTCACTCCGCCGGCTGGACTATCCGAACTACGAAGTCGTCATCGTGGACGACGGCTCGCGCGATGCTACCGCGGAAATCTCGATGGACTTTCCTGAGTTCCGCCTCATCCGCCAACCCAACAAGGGGCTTAGCGTCGCTCGCAACGTCGGGATGCATGCGGCGCGCGGCGAGATAATCGCCTACACCGATTCCGACTGCGTGGTCGATCCGCATTGGCTGACGCTGATGGTCCGCGCGATGCTCGAGAACAATTTCGACGGATGCGGCGGTCCCAACTACGCGCCGCACGAAGACGGCTGGGTCGAGGCGTGCTGTGCCGCGTCACCCGGCGCGCCGTGTCACGTGCTGGTCGCGGAAGATCGCGCCGAGCATCTGGCGGGCTGCAACATGGTCTTCACCAGGTCGGCGCTCTCAAAAGTCGGCGGCTTCGACGCCCAGTTCACCGCGGCCGGCGACGACGTGGACGTTTGCTGGCGGATGCTCGACGCAGGCTTGAAGCTCGGCTTCGCGCCGGCGGCGTTCGTTTGGCACTTCCGGCGCAACACGGTGAAGGCTTACTACGGCCAGCAGCGCGGCTACGGTCGCGCCGAGGCGATGCTCTATCCGCGCTATCCGTCGCGCTTCAACGTAATGGGCCAGATTGCGTGGCGCGGTACGATTCCCGGAATCGCGCGCACAATCCCAGGCGGCAGCGCCAAGCGCGTGCTGTGGAAGACTGCGTCGGCCAGCGCGCAGACGCTGTTCGACCCAGGCTTGACGCTCGCGATGGTGATGCCGCAGACGCTCGAGTGGACCGTGCTGTCTGCGCTCGCGCTGGTTGCGTCGTTCGTGCTTGGCGTGTCGCTGATTCCGGCGGCCGCGATGCTCGCGCTCGGGCCGATCTGGGCGCTCTACTATGCGTGGCATGCGCCGCTCGAAAAGTGCCACGATAGCTTTCGCGCGCGGCTGCTGATCGCATATCTCGCGTACACCGGTCCGATGGTGCGAACGATGACTCGCTACAAGACCCGGGCGAAGGCCCTTGCGCCGGCAGGCGCCGCGGAAGTTGTGCGCCAGCGCCCGTCGATCGACTGGCTCAGGCGCTCGGTCAAGCTCGCGTACTGGAACGAGGAATATGTCACGCGCGACAGCATGCTCGATCGGATGCTCAAGCTGGTCGCGCGCAACGGTCATGCGGCGGTCGTCGATGCGGGATGGAACGACTACGACCTGGAAATTCGCGTCAACCCGTGGACTCGCATCGAGCTGAAGACGGCCGACGAGGAGCACGAGGGCACCAAACTCAAGAATCACGTGCTCGCGAGAATCAAGTTGACCCGAATCGCCAAGCTCGCTCTGGCAGCGGGCGCGATCAGTGCGGCAGCGGTGGCGCTCGCGGGATTTCCGGAACTGGCGCTGGGCCTGGGCGCGCTCACGATGGCGGGTGCGGTCTGCGTCGCGGGCGAGATGGTCGGAGCGGGGCGCGTCGCGTATCGCGCGGTCGAGGCATGCGCGGCAGAGTTGAATCTCACGCCGCTCGGCAAGCCGGTCCGCAAGCAGGCGGGCGCGAAAGTTGCCGTGGATTCGCGCCGTCGCGTCGGCGCTCAGATGGCCACGCAGGAGCGTATCGGCGAATAGTCAGCGAGCTGAGGATTTCGAGTCCGTAGCCGGAGATTCAATTCTCCGTTTTCCGATAGAAGGGCGCGCGTGCAAACAACACGCGCGCCCGTTTTCTTTTGTATGCGGGGAACGATCATATGCGGGGCTCGCGCCCCG
>DASQHV010000259.1:0-7751 GCA_035631915.1 Candidatus Acidiferrales bacterium
GATCACAGGCGCCGAATAGACCGTGTTGTCGAGCACGATTGCGAGTCGCCGGCCGACGTTCTCCGCGGTCATCGCGTCGAAGATTCCGGCGCCGCGCGAGTCGAGCTCGACCGACACGTACGGCCCCTCGAGCCTGCCGCCTGGACGCACGCGCGCCTCGGTCACGACGTCGCCGGTCATCAGCACCGGCGTCTCGACCAGGTAGGGCGTGCGGCCGCCGCGCTCGGCGGTGCCGTATAGTATCTCGTCGCCCGGCGGCGCGCCGTCCTTTTTCGCGTCCTCAACATTTTTGGAATCGTCGACCAGCTTGAACTCCAAGACCGCCGTCTTGCCGATCAATTCCTTGGCGCGCTCGGGATCCTGGATTCCCGGCAGTTGCACCAGGATTTCGTTGTCGCCTTCCTTGGCGACGGTGGTTTCGCGCACGCCGAGCTGATCGATTCGATTACGAATCGTCTCGAGCGTCTGATCCATCGCGTTGGTCTTGATGGTTTGCAGTTCGCGCGGCTTGTAGCTGAGCGAATACGCCGGGCCGCCGCTGGAATCCGCGGAACTGGCGATCGTCAAATCGGGGAACGACTTCTGCGCCAGGTCAAGGAACGGCGAGCGATCGCCACCTGACTTGAGCTTGACGATCAGATTGCCCGCCGCGTCGACCGCCACGTTGTCGAAATCGATCTTGTTGGCCTTGAGCTCGCGCTTCAGGTCGTCGCCGCGGCGGCGGAGTTGAGTTTTGACGGCTTCCTCAAGCTGCACGGACATCAGCAGATGCGTGCCGCCCTGCAAGTCGAGACCGAGCTGAATCTTTGTCGCGCCGAAGCCGGCTTTGAACCAGTCGGGCAAATCAACGTTGAGGCTGGGCAACAGAATCAGCAGCGAGGCCGCGACCAGCGCGCCCGCCAGGTAAATTCGCGTGAGCCCGCTGCCGTTGCTGAAGTGCAGGTACAGGAAGGACACGATCAACGCGAGCAGTATAAGTATCGGCCCGAAACTTTGAGTCTGACTTTCCACCTACGATGAAGCTCCCGTTAAAATGCCGCGATTGGTCCGCGGCGCCGAGAACGCATTGATCCGCATCTACTTGTCGTCCTTCTTCGACGCCGGCGTTTTTCCGTGACTTGAAATCGACGCGATTTGCGGCCGCTCGACGCGGACGCGCACGTTGGGCGCGATCTCGAGCGTAATCACCTTGTCGCCGACCTCCGCGATACGCCCGATCAGTCCGCCCGTCGTCACCACTTCGTCGTTGCGCTTGAGCGCGGCGAGCATCTTGGCGGTCTCCTGCGCCTTCTTGTTCTGCGGACGAAAGACCAGGAAGTACATGACCGCGACGACCAGCGCCATGATCGGTCCCGGCCCCGTCATCAACTGCTCGACGAAGGTCGGACCGCCCGCCGGCGCCGCCGCGCCCGCCTGCGCCCACGCGGTTCCTTCAAACAGCATCGATCGTCAACCCGTACATCGCTTAGTCCTGCCGAGTCCGGTCCGCGGCCGGCTCACCCTCATCATCGGGGTTCCAGCCCGCCGACACGCCGCTCGCGTACGCTTTGAAATTCCCCGATGCGATAGCAGCCTGCGCCCCGCGCATCAAGGTCGCGTAGAAATGAAGATTATGCTCCGTCAGGGCGCGCGCCGCGAGTATCTCGCCCGACATATAAAGATGGCGCAGGTAGGCGCGCGAATGAGTCCGGCACATGCGACATTCGCAAGAAGGGTCGAGCGGGCGCGTATCGCGCGCGTGGATCGCATTTTTGATCGACACGCGGCCGAGACTGGTGAACGCGGCGCCGTTGCGAGCGTTGCGCGTCGGCATCACGCAGTCGAACATGTCGAAGCCCATCGCAATCGCCGCCAGCAGGTCGGCCGGCGTGCCGACGCCCATTAGGTAGCGCGGACGGTCGCGCGGCAGCATCGACGCCGACAGCGCGGCCATCTCGAGCATCGCTTGCTTCGGCTCGCCCACAGACAGCCCGCCCGCGGCGTAGCCGTCGAACGCGAGCGACGTAATCTGCCCGGCGCTGATTTTGCGCAAGTCGGCGAACACGCTGCCCTGCACGATCCCGAATAGCGCCTGCGTCGTGCTGGTGCGCGCCGCCAGACTGCGCTCGGCCCAGCGCGCGGTCAGCTCGAGCGACTTGAGCGCGATGCGATGGTCCGCCGGGAAGGGCGTGCACTCGTCGAGCGCCATCATGATGTCGGCGCCGAGCTGCTGCTGGATGTCGATCGCACTTTCCGGCGTGAGCATCAGCGGCGCGCCATCCAGATGAGATCGGAAGCGGATTCCCTCTTCGTTGATCGAATTAATCTTCGCCAGGCTCATCGCCTGGAAGCCACCCGAGTCGGTGAGCACGGCGCCGGGGAATCCCATGAAGCGGGCGACGCCGCCCAGCTCGCGGATCAACTCTGCACCCGGCCGAATCGCGAGATGGTACGCGTTGGCGAGTACCAGCCTGAAGCCCATCGCCCACAATTCGTCGGGCGCCATCGCCTTTACCGCGGCGCTGGTGCCCACCGGCATGAACATCGGTGTCGCAATTTCGCCATGACCCGTGAGCAGGCGGGCGGCGCGCGCGTCGCCGTCGGTCGCGGTTACGGTGAATTCTATCGGCGCCTTCATCGACGTGACGCCATCACAGTATCAGCATCGCGTCGCCGTAGCTGAGAAAGCGGTAGCGATGACGAATCGCGTCGCGGTACGCAGCGAGCAGATTGTCGCGTCCCGCAAACGCCATCGCGAGCGCCAGCACCGTCGTGCGCGGCATGTGGAAGTTGGTGATCATGGCGTCGGCCAGCTTGAAGCGAAATCCCGGACAGATGAACAGGCCGGTGAAGCCTTCGACGTCGCCGGTCACCGCGAACGACTCGAGCGCGCGCGTCGCGCTGGTGCCGACGCTCACGATTCGTCCGCCGACGCGGCGCGCGTGCGTCAGCGCGGCCTGGGTCGCGTCGGGAATCGTGTACCATTCGCTTTCCATCGTATGCGCCTCGACCTCGGCGGCGCGGACGGGAGCAAACGTGCCGGGCCCGATATGCAGCGTTACGGTCGCCGTGCGGATTCCCGCGGCGGCCATCTGCTGGAAAACGTCGTCGGTGAAATGCAGTCCCGCCGTGGGCGCTGCGATCGCGCCGGTCTTCGCCGCGTACACCGTCTGATAGTCGTCAATGTCCGCGGGTCCGACCTCGCGATGGATATAGTGCGGCAGCGCGAGCGTCCCGTCGTGCTGCATGATTTGCTCGATCGAAACGTCGCTTTCGCTGACGACAATCGGGCGGCCCGGGCGCGCGTACCCGGCTACTCTGAGCGCGAGGCCGTCGCTGAGAATCAGGCGAGCGTTCTCTTTCAGCGCGCGATGAGCTCGAATCAACGCCATCCACGCGCCACTCGGACCCTCGCCCGTCGCTACGGGCCGCACCATCAGCAACTCGACGCGGCCGCCCGATTCTTTCTTGGCGAACAGGCGCGCGGGCAGCACGCGCGTGTCGTTCAGGACGACCAGGTCGCCTTCGCGCAGATGGCGGGTGATCTTGTAGAAGCGCGAGTGCTCGATGGACTTGGTCTTGCGATCGAGGACGAGCAGCCGCGCGTCGTCGCGCTTGGCGAGCGGCTCCTGCGCGATCAGCTCCTCGGGCAAATCGTAGTCGAGTTCGGAAAGTCGCATCGCGGGGATGGGCGGGTCGTTCGAAATCCAGCAATGAAACTACCATCGCGCAACAACGTAAGCATCATTGAAATGCGGTGCTGCGCCCGCTTCGGGTCTTCACGCCTGAAGTCGTAACAGGCCGCTGAGGCCGCTTCCTGCACCGGGTGCAGGGCGCGAGCCCCGCATTTCGATTTCGCGCGCGCCGTGACTACAGCGATCTTCCCACGGCTTCGGCGAGCGGCTTCAGCGATTTCATCAGATCCGCGAAGCGCGACGGCTTGAGTTGTTGCGGACCGTCCGACAGCGCGCGCTCCGGCGTGGGATGCACTTCGATCAGCAAACCGTCGGCGCCCGCCGCGATCGCCGCCAGAGCCATCGGCGCGACCAGCGAGTAGATTCCCGTGCCGTGGCTCGGATCGACGACCACCGGCAGATGAGTCCAGTCCTTCAGCAGCGGCACGGCATTCAGGTCGAGCGTGTTGCGCGTCGCCGTCTCAAAGGTGCGGATGCCGCGTTCGCAGAGCACGACGTTGGGGTTGCCCTCGGACAGGATGTACTCGGCGGCCATCACGAACTCTTCCAGCTTGGTCGACATCCCGCGCTTCAGCAGCACGGGCTTCTTGATTCGTCCGAGGCGCCGCAGCAGCGAGAAGTTCTGCGCGTTGCGCGCGCCGACTTGCAGCATGTCTGCATGTTCGACGACCTCGTCGATATCATGCGGGTCCATTATCTCGGTGACGACCGGCAGTCCGACGCGTCGCCCCGCGTGCTCGAGCAGAATCAGTCCCTCGCCTTCCATCCCCTGAAACGAATACGGCGAGGTGCGCGGCTTGAACGCGCCGCCGCGCAGCATGTGTGCGCCCGCCGCTTTGACCGCGTCGGCCGCCGCCTCGACCTGCGCCTCGCTCTCGACGGCGCACGGTCCCGCCATCACGGCCAGCCTTTTCCCGCCAATCTCGACGTTGCCAACCCGCACGCGCGAGCCTTCGGGCCGGACCTCGCGCGAGGCCAGCTTGAACGACCTGACCACCGGCATCACGCGCTCGACGCCGGCCACCGACTCAAGATGGGTCAGCTGATGCTTCTCGCCGCGCTCGTCGCCGACGCAGGCGACAACCGTGCGCTCGACGCCGCGGATGATGTGTGCGCTGTAGTCGAGGTCTTCGACCATCTTGACGACGGCCTGGATTTCCCCCTCGGTGGCATGCGCTTTCATTACGACGATCAAGTGATTGAACCCCCTGCGCGTCATCGGGGCGCGCGCGCAAAAGCGCCCGCGTCCGCGATGGAACCCGCGCTGAATCTCTAGTAAAACTAACTCTACAGCATGTATTCATCGACCGGAACCGAGCGCCAGCATCGCCACCGCGCGGCGCATCATGATCGAGGAACACGATTTGCCGCGTAAACCGCATCGACCGCTGAAAATTCTGCATACGTCCGACGTTCATCTGGAGACCGATACCTTCGGCGCCGGCGAACGCGGTGTGCAGTTGCGCGACAAGGTGCGCACGAGCTTCGCCAAGGTGATCGATATCGCTAACGACCGCAACGCCGACATGCTGCTAATCGTCGGCGACCTGTTCGACTCGGCGCGCGTCACTGAAGAGGGGCTCGCGTTCGCGCTCGGCACCATCGGGCGGGCGCGGATGCCGGTGGTGATGATTCCCGGCAATCACGACGCGCACGACGAGCGCTCGATCTATGCTGGCCTCGCGCCCGGCGCGTTGCCGGAAAACCTGCACCTGATCCTGGAGCCTGAAGGCAGGACGCTCGATTTTCCGCATCTGGCGGCGCGCATCTGGGGCCGCGCGCTGGTCGAGCATTCGCCCGACTACCGGCCGCTCGGCGGCGTTCCGGAGCCCGAAGAAGGGGTGTGGAACATCGCGCTGGCGCACGGCTTCTTCATGGAGGAAGGCGAGTTTGAGCGCTCGTCGCCGATCACTCCCGGCGAGATCGAACGCTCCGGCTACGACTACATCGCGCTCGGCCACGTGCACGTGTTCAGCGACGTGTCGCAGGGCGCGACGCGCGCGTTTTACTGCGGCACGCCGGCGCCGCTGTACTCGACCGAAAATTCGGGCTGGGTGGTATGGGTCGAATGCGTACCGGGCGAGCCGCTCGCAATCGAACGCCTTACGGTCTCAACGTAGAATTCCGTCCGGCGCGCCGGTTCCGGCTGGCAGACCCGGAGCGCACTTCGTGCTGTTGACCTACCGCATTGCCACCACGGCGCTCTGGTGGGCGCCGCGACTCACCCAGGCATGATGTTCGCGACGCCGTTCAACGGCGGGTGCGCGGATCCCATTCGGGGAGTGGCCGCGGCTCGGGCAGCAGGAGATCCTTTGCCGTAACGATGCCAACGAGTTTGCCCCCGAAGACAACGGGAAGTGCGCCGACATCGTGCCGGCGCATCAGGGCAGCCGCGTGCTCCATGGTTTCCGAAGGCATCACGGTGATCGGATCGCGCGTCATCGCGACTTCGACGAGGGTTGTATCGAACGCGTCCGCATAGCGTGCCAAATCAAATTCGCTCAGGATTCCGACGAGGTTACTTTCCTCGACGACCGGCAGCCGGCGAAAGTTTCCGGCCTTCATTTTGGCGGCGGCTGCGGCCAGCGTATCGGCCGGTTGTATGGTGACCACGTTTCGCGCCATGCGCTCGCGGACCAGGAACATCGTTCACCTTCCCCCAAGATGCTGCCGCGGCGAAAATTTGCGGCTGCCGACCTGAGTACCAATTATACGGTAAGCGCGCCGAAGGCTGCCACGCGTGATCGACGCCGCCCTACTATGAGTTCAACTCGTCGAGCAGCGGCGCGCGACACTCACATCTTTTTCCAATCGGCGGATTTCTCGAACGCCTCGGCCGCCCGGTAGATCGTTGGCTCGTCGAAGTGTCTGCCCGTCAGCATCAGTCCGACCGGGAGCCCGTCAACCATGCCGCACGGGATCGACATCGACGGATGATGCGTGACGTCGAACGGCGCGGTGTTAGTGATCATCTCGATGGCGCGCGTGACGTATTCCTCGCGGCTGGCGTCCGGCTTGGGCAGCGGCGTTGCCTTCATCGGAGTGGTGGGCATCAGCAGCAGGTCGTACTTCGCCAGAACCTCGTCATAGGCCGCGCGGAGCCGGCGCACGATGTTTACCGCCTTGCCGTAGTAGCGCGAGCCGTAATGCTCGCGCACATAGGTGCCGAGCATCAGGAACATCTTGAGCGTTTCTGAAAGCTCGTCGGCCCGCTGCCGCCAGCCGCGATGAAAATCCATCAGCGACGTCGAGTAGAGATCGTCGCGACTCACGCCGTAACCGTCGCCGTACATCATCGTCTGCGTGAGACCCTCGGTGCCGATTGGCGTCCAGAGCGCAAGGCCCGCCAGGTGCATCGGGATCGAAACTTCGTCGACTCGCGCACCCAGCGAGGCCAGGTGCTTGGCGGCCGCGAGCACTTTCTCGTTGACGCCGCGCTCGGAATTGAGATGGCCGAAGCCTTCCTTGACGATCGCGATCTTGAGGTCCTTTGCGCCGCGCCCCAGCGCCTGCGAGTAGGGCTTCACCTGCGGCGCCTTGATTCGAGGATCGTAACCGTCGTCGCCGGCGATCACTTCCAGCAACAGTGCATTGTCGGCGACGTTGGCGGTCATCGGGCCGGCATGATCGACGAAGATCTCAATCGGGATGATTCCGGTGTAAGGGACGAGGCCGTAGGTCGGTTTCATTCCGTAGATGCCGCAGAACGACGCCGGCATGCGAATCGAGCCGCCCTGATCGCCGCCAAGCGCCATGTCGACCTCGCCGGCCGCCACCAGCGCGGCGCTGCCGGAGGAGGAGCCGCCCGCCGAGTATCCCATCTTGTGCGGATTGTGGACCGCTCCGGTGGCGTTGGTATGGCTTCCGCCGGAGAGGCAGAAGCTTTCGCAGTGCGCTTTGCCGACGATCTCGCCGCCGGCGTCCAGGATGCGCGTGACGACGGTGGCGTCGAAGTTGGGGATGTAACCCTCAAGGGTCGCGGCGCCGCACATCATCGGCACGCCCGCGAGCATGATGTTGTCCTTGAGCGCGACGGTCCTGCCTTTCAGCTTCCCCTCGGGCGCGCCCTTGACCGAC
>DASQHV010000260.1:0-23232 GCA_035631915.1 Candidatus Acidiferrales bacterium
TTACGCCGAGTTTGACCCATATGGTATTGCCATCGAGCCGACTGCTCTTGCTTCGACTTCAGTTGATACCCTCATCTATTACGGCGTCCTGACGTTCCTCCTCCTTCTCGACGTCCGCGGGCGGCGGCGTTGTTGCGATCGTCACCCTGTCGATCGTACCCGTGAACTTGTTGTCGCCTTCCTTGTAGTCTTCGCTCACTGGCGTGCCGAGGTCCTCGCCCACGTCCTCGGTTTCATCCGCGGAAAAGATGAACGGCTGGGTACGCTCGATACGGCCGTCGGCAACCTTGCTGCCGTTGACGAAGAGCTGCGCGGTGCCGCCTTTGCCGACGCCGCCGCCGTCATAGTCGAACTCTAACTTGACAGTGGCTTTGCCGGCTGGAAGCGCTTCCTTTGACTCGACGGTGTAGCGCTCCCGATCCAACCAGTTGTAGCAGTACTTCGGCCTTCCATCCTTGAAGTAGAGACTCCAGCCGCCGAAGCGTCCGCCCTGGGCTACGATCACACCCTGCGCGGGATCCTGCGGCACCTCGATCTCCGCAGTGATGGTGTGCGAGCGATTCTTGATGTCGAGAGTTGTGTTTTCCAGCATTGCAGTCATGCCGGGATAGAGCGTCACCGAATTGCGTCCCCACATGATCGAAGGACGGCCCGCCAGCGTCGGCACAAAACGCTCGACGCGTCGGTCGTCGAGCGGCACCACGTTGTACTTCTCCGCCTCCGCCAGAAAGAGGCGCTGCAACTCCTTCAGCTTGTCCGGATACTTAGCGGCGAGATCCTGCGACTGGCTGAAATCGTCGTTGGTGTTGTACAGCTCCCATGTGTCTGCACTGAACTTCGGCGGCTGTACCGAGACGTCCCACGGAGTGCTGTGTCTGGTCACCGCGGTCCAACCGTCGCGATAGATCCCGCGGTTCCCGAACATCTCGAAGTATTGAGTCGTGTGAGTCGTAGGCGCCCTTGGGTTGGCGAAGGAGTACACCATGCTTACCCCTTCCATCGGCTTCTGTTTGATCCCATCGACGGTCTTGGGCTGTGGAAGCGAGGCCGCCGCAAGGATGGTCGGTGTGACGTCGATCTCGTGATGCCACTGCGTGCGGATGCCGCCCTTGTCCTTGATGCGCGCGGGCCACGAGATCACCATTCCGTTTCGCGTGCCGCCGTAGTGCGAGGCGACCTGCTTGGTCCATTGGAACGGCGTGTCGCCCGCCAGGGCCCATCCCACGGGAATGTGTGGAAAGCTGTCGGGTCCGCCAATCTCGTCGAGATGGGCGAGAATGTTCTCCGTCGTGTCGGGGATTCCGTTGAACGGCGCCATCTCATTGAGCGTCCCGGTGAGTCCGCCCTCGGCGCTCATCCCGTTGTCGCCGGCAATGTAGATGACCAGGGTGTTGTCGTAGACGCCCAACTCCTTGAGGGTATCGGCAAGGCGGCCCACTTCGTGATCTGCGTACTCTCCAAACCCGGCATAGTTCTCCATCAGCCGTTCGGCGACCTTCTTCTCGTCGGCGCTGAGTTCGTCCCAGTGCTTGACGCTCGGCGGCCACGACGCGAGCCGCGTAGCCTTGGGCACCACGCCCAACTGCTTCTGGCGCGCCAACGTATCCTCGCGGTACTTGTCCCAGCCCTCGTCGAATTTCCCCGCATACTTTTCGCGCCATTCCTTGGGCGTGTGATGGGGCGCATGCAACGCGCCCGGCGCGAAGTACACGAAGAACGGCTTGTCGGGAGTCATCGTATGCTGGAAGCGCATCCACGCGATCGCCCGGTCAGTCATGTCGGTCATGAAGTTGTAGTTGGCGGTGTGCGGCGGCTCGACGTGCGTCACGCCGTCAAAGACCAGCGGCGCCCACTGGTTGGTCTCACCGCCAAGAAAGCCGTAGAACTTTTCGAAACCATCGCCGATCGGCCAGCGCGTCAAAGGTCCCGACACGCTGGTTTCCCAAACCGGCGTCTGATGCATCTTGCCGAAGGCCGCAGTGTTGTACCCGTTCAGCTCGAGGATCTTGGCCACCGTCACCGCATCGTTCAGCCGCATCCCGGTATACCCCGGGGCGCTGGTCGCCAGTTCCGTGATCGCACCCATCCCGACCGAATGATGGTTGCGACCGGTAAGGAGTGCCTGGCGGGTGGGTGAGCAGAGCGCGGTGGTGTGAAACTGGGTGTAACGCAATCCGCTCCTTGCGAGCGCGTCCAGCGTAGGCATCTGGATAGCGCCGCCGAAGGTGCTCGGCGCGCCGAAGCCGACGTCGTCGAGCAGGATCACGACTACGTTGGGCGCGCCTGCCGGCGGTCGGAGCGGCTTGATCGGCGGAAACTTGGCGTCGCGCGCGTCGAGTGGAACCTTGCCGGGATACTTGTACTGAGTGTCCGGAATTGGCAGTCGAGTGCGATCCACCTCTTGCGCGACCGCGATAGCTGTCGAAGAGCCGATCGAAACGCAGAGTGCGATCCCAATGGCCAGGAATATTTTGCTCATAGGAACCTCGCTCCTCCGATCATGCTGGGACAGCCGGCTACATTCCGGGCAGAGGCTCGGCTGGTTTGCTCGCATAGCTGAGACCAATCTTGAACCACACCGCGTTACCATTGAGCCGGTTGGCTACGCCCAGCTCCGGGAGCCACTTTGCCTCGCCGGCCAGGTCGAAGTCGCCGATCCTGTACGCATACGAAAAGATCGGCCCGATTCCTGCCGTCATGCCCTCGAATCCGCCGAGTGTCGCACCGCTGCCGCTGTCGCCCGTGATCTGCTGATAGAAGTAGCCGTTGACGCCCCCGCCCACGAAGCCGCCCAGGAGCGGCAGATGCTCGGCCACGGTGCCGTCCAGGTGAAACTGGTCGCCAGTTTGATATTCCGTCGTGCCGTTCTTGGTGTTGAAATCGAACCCGGCAAAGGCGGTGACCTCCAACCCGAACTTCGTGCTGAGGTAGCTAAGCGCCGCGCCCGGTTCAAACGTCCAGTAGTTCCTGCCGATGTTGGCCAGGTCGCCCTTGTTGAAGGTGCCGGTGGGCGCGTAAACGCCGAATTGACCCTGCCACTTTAAGTCTCCGTGCTTCCAGCCAATCATCACCGGCAGCATTTCCACGTCGCCGAATCCATTCGCCGTGTCTTCCCGATGAATGCTGGGCGCAAAACGTCTGCCGCTCAGCAGCACGTCCCCCTGCACCTTCAACCAGACATATGGAACGATCAGCGACACGCCAATCTGTCCACCCGCGATCTTGAAGGGCGCCTGGTACAGGAACAGCGACGTCTCCGAGTAGATGGTGCCCTTCGCATTCGCAGTCAGCAGGCCGCCGAGTTCCAGATCCTTGGCGGCGCCGGTGGAACCGTCGTAGTAGGTGAAGGCGTTCGCGTAGACAAAGGTCGAGGTGTCGCGGTCGGGCAGCATGTCGATGAAGGAGCTGGTCGCGCCGGGAATGTAGTGCCCCGTGCCGGCTTCCTCGCCGCGCGCGGTGAGTGAAAATGCGACGCTCAACGCTATCAACAGTCCCGATACGACCGGCAGTCTGACCTTGCCCTTCATCTCTTCGCGTGCCGATCTCCAACGACTCGATTGCTGATTCCGCGACGGGACGCCGGCGCGAGGCCGCTCCCGGGCAGCGTCAAAAATCTCTTGCGCGAAATGACTATCTCGTATAGAAATGACTGTCAACTCTGATAATGACCGGAGCGACCAGATTCACGGAGAAGAGATCCGGACGACGATGAAAGCGCAACCGACGCGCTCCGACCGGCGCATGGTTCGGAATCGCGAGGCGTTGCTTAACGCCGCGGAAAAGCTCATCGCCGAAAAAGGCCTCGAACGATTGACGATCGATGAAATCACCGAGACCGCCGACCTCGCCAAGGGGACGTTCTACAACTACTTCAACGACAAGAACGAAGCGGCAAGGGAACTTGCGCTCGGCATCCGCCGCGACCTCGCGGCCGAAGTGGGCGTTGCGCAGGCGGGCATTGAAGATCCCGCTGGACGACTCACGATCGGAATCTGCGTCTTTCTCCGCACCGCGGTTACGGCGCCGACGCGGGCCGCAGTCGTGGCGCAAATGTACAGTCAGTGGCTCCGCCCCGAGGCGGCCGGAAACCTGCGGCTGCGCAAGGACCTGGAAGACGGTTATCGCGCCGGACGCTTCTCCACCGCCGAGTTGCCGGTCGCGGTCATGATGACGGTTGGCGCCGTGCAGGCGGGAATATTGCGAGCTCTGGAGCTGAGCGAAGAGAGCGCGGTGCGGAAGCTCGCGATCTCGCTGTGCGGGTTGGCGCTCCGGGCGCTCGGGGTCAAGTGGAACGAGGCGCAAGCGATCTCGGCAAAGAGCGCCGCTCGCGTGTTTGGCCACAATTCCAAGGGAACCGCGCGATGATGCTTGAAAGGCGTCCGCTTTTGTTTAGCTTTCTCTACTGTCATTATCTGCGTCGCGAAATCTCGATCGTGAACTGCCTCGGTTTCCGACCTTCCCTTCTACCAGGTCTTCGTAGTTCGCGTGGGACTGTCGACTAGGCGACCCGATGGCTGCAATTCAATCCGCTTCGGAACAGGGAAAGGTCTCGTTCGATCGGTCGCGGGACGACAACCTGGTTGTGCGTCTTTCCGGGCCCTGGCATCTCGCGAGCGACGTGCCGTCTCCTGCCGTGCTGATTCGCGAGCTCACGGCTCGCGCGGCGCCCAGGCGGCTCTCATTCGACGCCGCGCAGCTGACCCATTGGGACAGCGGCCTCATCTCGTTCCTGGTTCAAGCCAGCGACTATTGCCGCGGCCACGGAATCGAGCAGGACCGCGCAGGACTGCCCGAGGGATTGCGACGACTCCTCGAGCTCGCCGAAGCGGTGCCGGAGAAAAAAGGCACCCGCAGCGCGGAAGCCCGGTCGCCGTTTTTCGAGCGCATCGGTAAAGCGACGCTCGGCTACGGCCTCTCGGTCGACGATTTCATGTCGTTTTTGGGAGATCTGACGGTCGCCTTCGGCAAGCTCATCCGCGGCAAGGCGCGCTATCGGCGAGTCGATCTCGTCGAGGTCATTCAGGAATGCGGCGCCGACGCCGTCGGCATCGTAACGCTGATCTCATTCCTGGTCGGCGTGATCCTGGCCTTCATGGGCGCGGTGCAACTGTCTCAGTTCGGCGCGTCGATCTTCGTCGCCGACCTGGTTTGCATCGGGATGACCCGCGACATGGGCGCGATCATGACCGCGATCATCATGTCGGGCCGCACCGGCGCCGCGTTTGCCGCCAAGCTCGGCACGATGAAGGTGACGCAGGAGATCGACGCGTTCACCACGATGGGCGTGTCGCCGATGGAATTTCTGGTGCTGCCGCGCGTGATCGCGCTGGTCCTGATGATGCCGCTGCTGTGCCTGTACGCCGATTTCCTGGGAATCGTGGGCGGACTGTTCGTCGGCGTCGGGATGCTGGGACTGTCGGCGCGCAGCTACATGCAGGAAACCATCGCGACGCTGACCTTGACGAATCTCTTCGGCGGACTCTTCAAGGCGACCTTCTACGGCTTGCTGATCGCGATCGCCGGATGCCTCCGCGGATTCCAGTGCGGCAACAGCTCGTCCGCGGTGGGCGACGCTGCGACGCAGGCGGTCGTCATGTCGATCGTGATGGGCGTGGTCGCGTGCGGACTGTTCGCAGTAGTGTTCAACGTCATCGGCATTTGAGCGCGGAAACAGGCATGGCAGGCAACTCGAACACCGTCGCATCGACCTCGAACAACGCGCCGCACATCATCGTCAAGAATCTTACGATGGCGTACGGCAGCTTCGTCCTGATGCGCAACATCAACTTCACCGTTCGTCACGGCGATATTTTCATCATCATGGGCGGCAGCGGATGCGGCAAAAGCACGCTGCTGCGCCATCTGATTGGTCTCAAGGAACCCGCCACCGGCGATATCATTTACGGCGACGTCAATTTCACCCGCGCCGATCCGGAAACGCGCGAGCTGATGCTCCGCCGCTTCGGCATCCTCTATCAGAGCGGTGCGTTGTGGAGCTCGATGACGCTGGCGCAGAACGTCGGCCTGCCGCTCGGCGAGTTCACCGATCTCACGCCGTCGCAAATCCGCGAGATCGCGGCGCTGAAGCTCGCGCTGGTCGGACTCAACGGTTTCGAGGACTTTTATCCCAACGAAATCAGCGGCGGGATGCAGAAGCGCGCCGGGCTGGCGCGCGCGATGGCGCTCGACCCGGAAATCCTGTTCTTCGACGAGCCTTCGGCCGGCCTGGATCCGATCAGCTCGAGCCTGCTCGACGAGCTGATTCTCGAGCTGCGCAACAGCCTGGGCGCCACGATCGTGATCGTGACCCACGAACTCGCAAGCATTTTCGCCATCGGCAACAACAGCGTGTTCCTCGACGCGGAGTCGCGGCTTCAGATTGCGTCCGGCGATCCCAAGGAATTGCTGGCCCACTCCGACGATGCGCGCGTGCGCAAGTTTCTGACCCGCGGCAAGGAAGGAGGCGATTCAGCCGGCAACCATGGGTAAACGTATAAGTCCATCGGCGATCGGGATCTTTGTGGTCGGCAGCTTCGCCCTCGTCATCGCCGCGATCATCGTGGTCGGCGGGGGCAGCATGTTCAGGAAGCCGCATCGCTTCGTGTGCATGTTCGCGGGTGACGTGAACGGGCTCAAAATCGGCGCTCCGGTGAAATTCAAGGGCGTTCAGATCGGCACCGTCGAAGAGATCAAAATCGTGCTGGCGCCCGGCGAGGGCCAAATCCGGCCCGACATCACTGACCTTCGGCTGCCGGTGATTATCGGGATCGATCGCCAGCTGATCGCACAGCGCGGCGGCAACGGGCAGGCGCTGACCAAGGAGGGTTTCGAAGCGATGATCACGCGCGGTATGCGCGCGCAGTTGCAGGCCGAGAGCCTCCTGACCGGGTTGCTCTATGTCGACCTGGACTTGCATCCGAACACACCGGTCCATCTGGTCATAGTTCCCGGCAGTGGGAATTTGACGGAGATCCCCACCGTCCCGACCACGATGGCGGCGATTCAAAAGCAGGCGACTGATGCGATCGCGAAGCTCGACAAGATCGATTTCGACGGCCTGGTCACGTCGATCACGCAGGCCGCCAATTCGATCAAGGAAGTAACCAGCGACCCGGCGCTGCGCGCGACTATCGCCTCGCTCAAGCAGACGGTGACCAATCTCAATGAGACACTCACCTCCGTCCGCGCGGCAGTGAATAACGCCAACGGCCAGATCAATCCGCTGGTTGCCAGTCTCCGCAAGAGCTCGGATGAAGCCAACGCCACGATGAAAGACACGCGGGCGACTTTGCTCGAACTGCAATCCACGCTGGAGCCCGATTCTCCCCTGAGCGTCCACCTCAACGAAGCGCTCGACCAGTTGGCCGACACGACGCGCTCGGTCGAACAGCTCACCAACTATCTGCAGCGAAACCCGGCCGCTCTGATCCGGGGAAAATACGTGCCCGAGAAAGACCGCTGATGCCGATGAATATCAAAATTGCTTTGATCGCCTGCGCCGCGTGCGTCGCCGCCATCGGATGCTCGCCACTGGCGCCGCAGCCCGATCGCTCGAAGTTCTTCATCCTCACGCCGCTATCAGACGGCTCGAGCGCGATCGCGACGCCCCCCTCGACTGGCGCGCCACTCACCATCGGCATCGGCCCTGTCGATTTTCCCGACTATTTGCGCCGGCTCGAAGTAGTCACCCGCTCTTCGCCCACCCAGCTGGACCTCTCGGCGGAAAAGCGCTGGGGCGAGCCGCTCGACAAGAACTTCGAAAGGGTGCTGGGTGAGAACCTCGCGCAATTGCTGAACACCCGCCAAATCGAAAAGTACCCGTGGTCGCACAAGACCCAGGTGGACTACCAGGTCGCGATCGACGTCCAGCGCTTTGAAACCAGCACCGATGGACAGTCGCAACTGGTCGCGCGCTGGATGATCAAGGATGGCGACACCGGCAAGGATCTTTCGGCCTCGGAGACTACGGCCAGCGCACCCGTGGGCAGTGGCGAAACTGGGGCGTCGATCGCACTCAGCGCCGACCTCGCCACGATGAGCCGCGAAATAGCGGCGCGGATCGCTGATCTCAGCCAGCATCGCGCGCCCGCTACCAGCGCCCTCGAGCCTCGCATTCGCATGTCCAGTTCGAAAGGCGCCGAACCGATCGCGGACTAAAGGAGCGAACCTGCGATGACCACGTTGCTCGCCAGACCCATCGGAAAATCGCTGCCCGTGACACTCGCCGCGGCTCTCCTGATGTCCACCTCGCCCTCGTTAACCGGATGCTCTCGTGGCGACGAGGCGCCGGCGTCCGCGCCGTCCGCACAAGCGCAACCGAGCGTCGCAGCTGCGCCCGCACCGGCACCCCCACCGGAAGTGCCGATGGCTCCAGGAGCGGCACCCGGCGCGGCCAGCGCCGAGCAGTTGCAGGAATTGGTTTCGCCGATCGCGCTGTATCCCGACGTGCTGGTGGCGCAGATTCTGGCCGGTTCAACCTATCCCGACCAGGTTGTCGAAGCAGACCGGTGGTTGAAGCAGAACCCTAACCTCAGCGGCGATGCGTTGGCGGCAAAGGTAAATCCGCAGCCGTGGGATCCAAGCATCAAGTCACTGACCCAGTTTCCGACCGTGCTCGACACGATGAACCAGAGTCTCGCGTGGACCTCGGAACTGGGCGAGGCATACTACAATCAGCCCGCCGACGTGATGAACGCGATACAGGTCCTGCGCAACAAGGCGATGAGCGCCGGCACGCTCAAGACGACGCCGCAGCAGAAAGTAGAAGTGCAGCCTGCGCCGCCGCCAGCTCCGGGAAGCACGCAGCCCTCGGTGCAGCAGACCGTTATCATACAGCCCTCGCAGCCGAACACTGTCTACGTGCCGCAATACAACCCGACCACCGCGTACGGCGCGCCGGTTGCAGCGCCGGCCGGATACACCGGCAGCGACTTGCTCTTGACGGGCGTGCTGTCCTTTGGCGCAGGCATACTGCTCGGCTCACTGATCAACGACGGTCACAACGATTGGGGCTGCGGCTGGGGCGGCAGCTCCAGCTCGGTGGTCTACAAGAACAAAGTCTACGTCACCAATAACAACGTCTATCCCGGCCGCTATCCAGGTGGTGGTGGATATCGTCCCCCTTACGGTGGATATCCGCCTCCGCGTGCGCCGGGATATCGGCCCCCGAACGCGGGTGGATATCCCCGACCTGTGCCCTATCCCGCTACGCGCCCGGCCTACAATCCGGCGAGTCCGAATGCGCGTCCGTACGACAAGGCGAGCGCGAGACCGATCAACCCGAACTTCGCGAAAGCGGAGATACCGAAGTTTCCAAAGGCAAGCACATTGCCCGGCGAGGGCAATCCTGCCAAGCCCAATTTTCCGAAGGCAGCCGCACTTCCGAACAACCCCGCCCCCGGCGCCGGAACTATGAGACCGGGGAACGACGCGCGCCCGATGCCGAATCAGCCGGCCACTCGTCCGGCCAACGGTCTCCCGAAAAACGACATTGGCGCCAGCCGGCCTTCCGGAAATGGAATGACGCGTGACCGCAGCACCGATCCAACGCGCGGCTTCGGTCAAACCGGGCAGAAACAGATCGCGCGCGGCGATCGCAGCGGCGCGTTCGGTGGTTATGAACCTGGCGGGGCAGCGCAACGCAACAGCAATCGCGGGCAGGGAAGTTTCAAGGGTGGCGGAGGAGGAGGCAATCGCGCCGGTGGCGGAAATCGCAACCGCGGCGAGGGCGGCGGCGGCCGAAAGGGGCGATGACGATGACGAAACAGATCAAAGCCACGTCCCCCATCTCGCAGATCACGAGTTGCCGACGCCTTGCGCCGCTCGCGCTCCTGCTCTCCTACACCATGCTCGCAATCGCGCCAGCCTTCGCCGTCGCTGCTCAGCAGCAAACCTTCGCGACGCCAGATGCCGCCGTAAAGGCTCTGGAAGCCGCGGCCAACGCAGACGACCAGAATGCGCTCGAATCGATCCTCGGCAGCGACTCCAGGGAACTTGTCTCCTCCGGCGATCCTGTGGCGGACAACAACGCGCGCGAAGACTTTGTCCGCCGCTACAACCAGATGCATCGCCTCGCCTACGACGACCGGGGCCGCCTCGTCCTCTATATCGGCGCCGAGAACTGGCCGATGCCGATACCGCTGGTGAAACAGGGCGCCGGATGGGTGTTCGATACCGCGTCGGCGAAGGACGAGATGCTGTTTCGGCGGATCGGACGCAACGAACTATTCACCATCGATGTGCTCGAGACTCTTGCCGAGGCGCAACAAGAATATGCCAGTGAAGCCCGCGACGGTGCGCAGCAATTTGCCGCAAAGATCGTGAGCGAGCCCGGCAAGCACGACGGACTCTACTGGGTCGCCGCCGCAGGCGAGCCCGAGAGTCCTATAGGACCGCTGGTCGCGAGCGCCAATGCCGCCGGATACAAGAAGGATAGCGGTGGCGCACCGATACCATTCCACGGCTACTTCTATGAGGTCCTGACCAGGCAGGGTAAGAACGCCCCGGGCGGCGCCAAGAGCTACATCCAGGACGGCAAGATGACCGGCGGATTCGCGTTTCTGGCCTACCCCGCGGAATATAGGTCTTCCGGCGTGATGACGTTCATGATCGACCAGGACGGAGTCGTCGTTGAAAAAGACCTGGGTACTGATACAGCCAGGCTTGCGAGCGAAATCTCGGAGTTCAACCCCGACAAGACCTGGTCGGAGCTGGAAGAGTAAACGAAATCGGCGGGATGCGCGCAGTTGCGCGTGGGTCCTCGTCGATAGCTCCAGCAAATCCGAGCTCGACTTGTCCGCTCGTTTGGCATTGACCCTATTCCCACCAGTCCCCGCCCGTCAGGGGTTCTGCGTCACCGGGCAGGTCTGCGGCGGCGCCGCCACCGAGTGCGGGAACGCGCCACCCATCTCCGTCGACGTGACCTTCTGCCCGTCCATCGCGCCACCTTTGTAGGCAAGGAAGTTCTGGTTCGCCGGTTTCAACTCGGGTGACGTCGAGACGTCGCAAGTCGACCCGGTCGGCACGTAGCTCGGATCGTTGAGCATGACTGTGTAGGCGATACATCCCGGCGCCGGGCAGGTGTAGTAGTTCTCGAACACCTTGGGATCGTCGCTGTCCGGGTTCGGGCACGGATTATCGGTGCACGAACAATCAGGATTGGCGCGCTGGAATGAACCGTCGGGGCACGCGTTCGCGCAACCGAGGGCCTTGCCGGGAGTGAGGCAAGCGCCGAGCGGCGATGCGCCGTCAGGGTTCGGGATGTTCTGCACGACATTGAAGTACAGCATCCCGGTGTCGGGGTTGTAGTAATACTTGTCGAGCACCGGCTGCGTGCCGTTCATCAGCTCGTTGATTTTCCCCGCGCCCGCCGGTTGCAGAGTCGTCGTGGGATAGATGCACGCCGGCTGATTTCCCTGATCCATTTCCATCGTCGTGCCGGCCGGACAACCGCCCATCGGGACCGAAGTGACCCCATTGGCCGGGCAGCCAACCATCGGAACAAGATTTTGATCGAGGTCGCTGTCCAGGTTCTTGCAGAACTGCATCTTGTAGCGAAACACCAACTCGTTCCAAAAGTTGCGCAGCCCAAGATCGGTAGGCTCGACGGCGGCGCCTCCCCAGGTCTTGTAGCCGCGGGTGATGGCGAACGAATTCGGGTCGGTTGGATGCGGATTTGCGCCGCTGCTCGAGTAGCAGATGCCGACGCGCACGAAGAACGGATGGGTCGCATCCAGATCCGGCTTCACCGCGTCGGTCAAGCCAATATCGACGGCCGCGGTTGCCACTTGCTTGTCCGGCGGTCCTATCAGGGCCTGCGACGCGATACCCTGCGATGCCTGCACGGAGTAGCCGAACCCGCTGTTGACCTTCGGCTCCCAGAGCCCGCGTCCGTCGCGGCCGGTCAGTAGCATCTTCTGACGCGCACCGTAGTTGCTCGCATCGTCCTTGGTAAATGTGAGTGTCTGATCGTGTCGCTCATGGGGCTTGTTGGCTGGAAACAGATTGCCGAACTCGAGCGTTGCAATGTCTCCCGGCGACATCAGTGACGTCGGCCGCATTTCGACGTTCGTGTTCTGTTGTCCCTCCGACAGGCACTCATCAATTGCGTTCGAAAATTTGTTGAACGGCAGGTTGTTCAGCGAGTACGGCGCATGAAACGGCAGCGGCGTGACTACATTGTTGACCATCGTCGCGACCTGGAGGCCGGCCAGCGTGCCGTCGCGATCGAGAATCACGGTGTTCTGATCGCCGTCCTTGAAATCGCCGAGATTCACTTTCTCCGTGAAAATCTGATGCCGCAGGTCGGAGTTCTCCCAGTATAGGTCCTGCATCGCAGTCGAAGTCGGATAGCTACTCTGGTTGTTCGGGAACCATCCGAGCGCCGCGTCACCTTCATAGGCGCCACCGGTCAGACCCTTTTCGGCGCCAGCCAGATACGTCTGATCGGTCTTGGTCAGCTGGTCGCTGATCTTGACGTTGTAGTTCACGAACCGGTCGCTGAAGATTCGCACCGGTCCGTCGTAGATCAGGTATCCGTTGAGCGTAAACTTGGCGTCGGGATAGCCGTCCTCCATCTGGTCGCCGCTGGTGAGCGGCTGGCCGTTGGGTATCGGGGTCTGATCGATGCATCCGAATTTGCCGCTCAGCCCGTTGTCGCTACGAGTCGGACACGGTCCGAAACGGTCGACGTTGTTCTCACTCAATCCCACCAGCACTGAGTCCTTGAGCAGCGCCCACACGCCCGGCGGATTGCCGTCGTTGCCGCCCGAACTGACCAGGCTCACCGCCTGGCGATCGGTCGCAAAGCGCCCGTTGTGAACGAAGAACCAGTCGGGACGGAGCCATACGCCTCGCTTGCGAATGCGCGTCGCAGTCAAGCCGTCGAATTCGGCGAGCAGCGGACGGTTGACCGAAATGTCGCCCGGGCCGATTTTTGGCGTCAGGACCTGCGGGAATAGCTGATCGACCTGCGTGCTGAATTCCGACTCAGCCCACAGGCCGTCGAGGCACGCATGGACTCGATTGTTGTGAAACCTGCCGACCGGCTTGAACTTGATCCCGATTTCCTCCGGCGTCCCCGCGTCCGGGTCTGCCTTGCGATCCTGCTTGGGTGATGCGTACCAGTAGCCGCGTCCTATCCCCTGGCATCCACCTACCGAGTTGTCGAGCAGCTTGGCTGTCGGATTTACGATCCAGAATCCGGTCGGCGGCTCCTCGTAGTAAGGAAAAGGAAGGTCCTTGCGCACGTTGTCCACGACTTGGGTCGGAGGACAGCTCTTGTAGTTCGTTGGCGGCAGGTTGTACGGAAGCGCGTCGGGATCGGCGAACGACAGCGAACCGTCCTGATTTACCTTGGCGCATCCGCCGCGCGCGGGATTCTGCTGATTGTCAACGTCAGGAACGTTGAATCCGTCGTAGTGGAACGCATCCGGCTTGGCGAGATTGTCGCCGACCCACCAGTTGTCGTCGATCAGCTTCTTTCTGGCTTGCGGTGTCGCCGCGTGGATGTCGAAGATGTTGCTCAACACGCCCAGCGCCAGGTTCTTGCTGAACGTGATGTTGTCTTCGTCACCCCACTCTTCGTAGTAGCCGTGACCCACCACCCGCGCGCAGACATTGTTGGAGATCGTCAGGTTCTGGGTCGAATGAACGGTCACGCACTTGTTGTAGCTGTGATGGATACTGTTGGCGTTGACGATTGGCTTGTTGCCGACGTCGCCATCCATGTGGAAGTGAATCGGATAGCTGCCCAGCTTGTCCTTGCCGAATTTCTCGAGCTCGACGCCCTGGATCGAAACCTCCTTGAAGCCCTTCCGCGCGATTATTTCTCCGCCCCAGTGAGTGCTCCCGGCAACGTCCGTGTCTTCCGCGGTCAACCTGATGTCGCGGCTGATGAGCGCCACCTCGGCGCGTTCGTCGACGCCGTAGTTCGAGTCCTTGTCGTCGTGGAAATTCAGCGCACTCGGCGCGGAGTTGCACTCACTCTTGCAGGCGGGCACGGAGCCGCAGGCCACCGCCTTTTCCACGCCATCGACGGTGCATAGTTGACTCTTGGTCGGAGGGTTGCTGCCGAAGTGATAGTAGTGCAACGCGTCCTTGAGCTCGATCTTCGCACCGGTGCCGTCGCTTGCGACACTCTTGATTTGAACAAACTCCGTCTCAAACGGGCTGTAGCTCGTAGTTGCGACCGCTATCCAGTCGTTCTTCTGCCAGTCTTTGGATACGTCGTCGGCCACGTGAAGCGTTTTGGCGTCCGGCTCGAGGACCGGCCGCAGGACGTCGTTAACCTTGCTGAATTTCTTGGGATCGCCGGCGGGCTGGCTGAGCACGGTCCAGCTGAAATGAGTCGCGTCCGTCGGCACGCCCTTCCTGCCGAACATTTCGAGCGTGCCGTTCGCGCAGACCTCGATTCCCTTGTTGAAGTTCCGGCTCGGGCACGGTTCGTTGGCGACTTCCTGAACCGGCTTCTGCGGACGCCGACCGGTAAAGATGATTTGCACCGCGTCCGGCTCGCCCGGTCCCTCGGGCACGTCGATCGGGGCCGCCGCCGTGCCCACCCGCAGCACACCCTCGACCGAGATTTTCGGAGTCTTCAGATTCACCTTCTGATTGGGAAAAAACAGTTCGCCGCCCGGCTTGATGTCGAGCGCACCCACTCCGCAATTTTTGTCGACGCAGATCTTTTCCGTGATGTCGTGCGCGAAATTCGTCCCGCACCAGTTCATGCTCGAGATCGGCGCGTAGCCGGCCGGGCAGCCGTTGCCCGCCGCAAGGCCAGATCGAGGAGTCGCGAGGAACGGCAGCACGACGATCGATCCCGACAACAAAGTGAGCGCGCGACGCGATCTCGAAGTTCGCCTCAATTTCCTGCCGCCCTCAACCGACAACAAAACCATCTCCGCCCGGTTCCCGGAAATTCCTCTCACAACTGAATCCTCCCCCGAATCTGCGCCGCCGGCGGGCGCGGGCTCGAGAACCTCCGCTCGCCAAAACTGACCGAATCTCCCGTTCTCAAATTTGTAACGCGTTGGACTAAACGGAAGCGCCGTCGCGGCAACGCGACGTAGGTACTTTCGGCATCCAGTCCGCAATCAGCAAGATTCCAAAACGCGCGCTCGCTCTCTATAGCGTTCACATATATAACGTGCTGCCCGATCCGCTCGCAAGAATTGTTCGGCGTGCGCCACGCACATGGCGCCTGCGCTCGACTTCCAAGGCTGTCCTGCATCGCAGCAGCATGGTAATTCTGCGCATCGCGGCTCGGTGATCCTATGCGTTGCGCAAGTTGTGGCTCCGAAAATCAGGCTGGCAAGAAGTTCTGCGGCGACTGCGGCGCGGAACTCGGCAATCGCTGCCCAAAATGCGGTGCCGAAAACGCGAGCGGCAAGCGATTCTGCGGAGATTGCGGCGCAGCACTGGGCGCCGCCACTGCTCCGGCCGCACCGGCGCGTTCGGCGACGCGGATCGCCAACTTCGTCGAACCCGCCGGCGAGATCGAAGGCGAGCGCAAGATCGTCACCGCGCTGTTTGCCGACATCAAGGGCTCGACCGAGCTGGAGCAGGACCTCGACCCGGAGGAAGCGCGCGCGATAATCGACCCGGCGCTCAAGTTGATGATCGACGCGGTCCGCCGCTACGACGGCTACATCGTGCAATCGACTGGCGACGGGATCTTCGCGCTGTTCGGCGCGCCAGTCGCTCACGAGGACCATCCGCAACGCGCACTCTACGCCGCGCTCAGGATGCAGGAGGAGCTGCGTCGCTACGGCGCCAAGCTTCAGGCTGACGGCCGCGCACCGGTCGAGATTCGCGTCGGCGTGAACACCGGGGAGGTCGTGATCCGCTCGATTCAAACCGGCGAGGGCCACGTCGAGTACACGCCAATCGGTCACACCGCCAATCTTGCGTCGCGCCTCCAGACGATCGCGCGCACCGGGTCAATTGTTGCGAGCGAACCGACCCGCAGCTTCTGCGAGGGCTACTTCATCCTGAAGCCGCTTGGCGCAACCAGGATCAGGGGCGTCAGCGAGCCGGTCAACGTCTACGAGGTGACGGGACTTGGCAAGCTGCGCACGCGTCTGCAGGCGTCTGCGCGGCGCGGGCTCTCCAAGTTCGTGGGGCGAGAGGCCGAGCTCGCGCAGATGAAACGCGCGCTCGAACACGCCAGGAGCGGGCGCGGCCAGCTGGTCGCGGCGGTAGGCGAGGCCGGCGTCGGCAAATCGCGCCTGTTCTTCGAGTTCCAGGCGATTGGACAGCCCGGATGCCTGGTGCTCGAGACGCTCTCCGTCTCGCACGGCCAGGCGTCGGCGTATCTGCCGCTGATCGATCTGCTGAAGAACTATTTCGAGATCACCTCCGACGATGACGCGCGCCGGCGCCGCGAAAGGATCACCGGAAAAATTCTGACCCTCGATCGCGCGCTGGAAGACACCCTGCCTTATATCTTGACCCTGCTCGAGGTGGCGGAGAACGACGATCAGCTCGCTCGCATGGATCCGGAAATCAAACGGCGCCGCACGCTCGACGCGATCAAACGCCTGCTGCTCCGCGAAAGCCTCCACCAGCCGCTGATCGTCGTTTTCGAGGACCTGCACTGGGTCGACGAGGGTTCCCGCGTTCTGCTGAACCTGTTGGCCGATTCAATCGGCACCGCGCGCGTCCTGATGCTGGTGAACTACCGGCCCGAGTTCACCCACAACTGGGGCAACAAAACCTACTACACGCAGCTGCGGCTCAACCCGCTCGGCGTCGAGAGCGGCGAGGAGATGCTCCGCGCCCTGCTCGACGACGGCCCCGACCTGGTACCGCTCAAGCGCCTGATTCTCGAGAAGACCGAGGGTAACCCTCTTTTCATGGAAGAGATTGTGCAGGCGCTGTTCGAGCAGGGTGCCCTGCTTCGCAACGGCTCGATCAAGCTCGCCAAGTCGCTCGGCACCATTCAAATCCCGTCCACGGTGCAAGCGGTGCTCGCTTCACGCATCGACCGGTTGCCGCCGGAACAGAAAGAGTTGCTGCAGACGCTCGCCGTAATCGGCAAGGAGTTCCCGTTCAGGCTCGTAAGGGAAGTCTCCGGAAAAGGAGAGGACGAGCTGCAAAGCCTGCTCTCGGGACTGCAAATCGCCGAGTTCATCTACGAGCAGCCCGCCGTCTCCGACGTCGCGTACGTCTTCAAGCATGCGCTGTCGCAGCAAGTCGCCTCGGGCTCGGCATTGCAGGAGCGGCGTAGAGTTCTGCACCGGCGCGTTGCGAACGTACTGGAAGCGCAATTCCCCGAGACGGTTGAGACTCAGCCGGAGCTGATCGCTCATCACTACACGGAAGCGGGCCTTGCAGCGGAGGCGGTTCCGTACTGGCAGCGGGCGGGTGAACGAGCGCGTCAGCGCTGGGCCAATCTGGAAGCCATCAGCCATTTCAAGAAGGCGCTCGAATTGCTCGGATCCCCGCGCGACGAGCCTGACCCGAAACGTCCCGCGGACGAAGCTCAACGTTGCTCGCTCTTGTTAGCGCTTGGTGAAACACAATCGACGGCGGGCGAGTATCTTGAGGCCCGGGAAACGCTGCTATCCGCAGCCGATGTCGCCGATAGGATAGGTTCAACTGAGGGCTTGGTCCGCGCCGCGCTGGAACTCGTTCATATGACGTATACGGTCCGCCTTCTCGCACCAACGGCCGTTCCGTTGCTCGAGGAAGCGCTGGAGACCCTCGGAACGGAGGACAGTCCCCTTAAGGCCACGGCTCTCGGAGGTCTGGCCCGCTACCTGGGGGTAACCGGGGACCAGCAGAAATTGCTGCTGTACGCCCCGCAGGCAGTGGCGATGGCCAGGCGCCTCGGCGATCCCGCGCTGATCGCATACAGCCTGGTTGGGTTGTTCTTCACACTTCCTGGCGGCCCGGAGCATGCCGACCAGCGGCTCGCCATCGCGACCGAGATGCTGGAGCTCGGCAAGGCGGCGAACTCCGCAAACGAAATGTCCAACGGACTGTACTGGCGCGGGATCTGCCTGCTCGAATCAGGCGATGTGACGGCGGCTGACGCGGAATTTGACGAATGGGCGCGCTTGGGAGAAGACAAGAACCAACCTTTCTTTCCTGCCCTCAGCTCAGTGCTGCGGTCCATGCGGGCCATGATGCAGGGGCGCTTCGAAGACAGCGAGCGGCTGGCACAGCAAGCCTTGGCAATCGGGCAGAGCATGCAAGTGGAGACCGCCACCGGCGTCTTTGGGCAGCAGATCTTTGCGCTGCGCCGGGAGCAGGGCCGCCTCAAGGAAGTCGAGCCCGTAGTCCGCGTCTTTCTCCAGCAAAATTCTGCGGATGCCGCATGGCGGCCGGGCCTCGCGGTAATCTACTCAGATCTTGGGCTGACGGCGGACGCGCGCGCGGAATTCGAAATCCTGGCGCAGCACGATTTCGGCGACCTGCCCCGCGATTCGTCGTGGATGGGAACCATGACGTATCTCGTGGACGTCTGTACCTTCTTGGGAGACCGGCCCCGCGCCGCGACGTTGTACGAAATTCTCCTCCCGTTCGCCGGTCGTAATGTGGTCGTTAGCAATGGCGTCGCTTGCCACGGCGCCCTCTCGCGCTATCTGGGTGCGCTGGCTGCTACGCTCGAGAAATGGGACGACGCGGCGCGCCACTTTGAAGACGCGCTCGCGATGAACGCTCGCATGGACGCGCGCCCGTGGCTGGCCCACACGCAAGAGCAGTACGCGACGATGCTGCTGGCGCGAGCTCGGCCCGGCGATCGCGACAAGGCCGCCTCGTTGCTTGAATCCGCACTGGCCACCGCGCGGGAATTGGGGATGCACGCGCTCGAGGAGCGCGTCACGGCCGCGACTATTCGAATGAAGCCTGATCTACACTAGCCGCGCGATCGATCACGCACCGCGGGTCGGCGAGAGCAGATTTGGCGCGGCAGGGTTGAGCCGCTGGTCGCCCAACTCGACAATCACGTCCGCCGGCAGGTTCAGCTTCTTGGCGGCGTCACGAATCGCTTCGGGGTTGGGAGCCTCGTACAGACAATAGGTCTTCTTCTTGTCTGCGCTCAGGAACGAGAACAGCCATTGGACGCCCGCGTCGGCGTTCGCAGCGCTGACTGCCGTGGCGGGGATTTTGGATGCGTCCAGTTGCTCCGCGAAATTTCGCTCGATCAGGTATAGAGGCATACGGTTCCCTCTTTCAGAAAGTCTTTGCTGTCCCGTTCAGACGTCGGCGTGAGATCGGTCCACCTCTAAGTACACCGTTTGACCCCACGGGGCAAACCGCCCTGACGACTCAGTGTCGCCGCTAAGCCTCGCCAGGAGAAATCTCGTTGAATTCGGGACGACGGATTCAGACGATCAGCTCGACGGCGTCTCCGACCAGGCGGAACGGAAACAGGATCACCTCGCCAACTGCATGAAGCGTCGCGCCCAATACGCTGTCGGGCTCGTCCGCCGTCGTGACCGTAGTCGTCGTAGTCGTCGACGAACTTTCAGAGTCACCGTACGAATCGGGTCTGCTGACCGTGGTCTCCGTAGTCCGAGTTGCGCATCCCTGGGAACCTACGCAAATCAACAGCATCGCCGCGAGAAAAATAGATGTAGCTGCTCGAGTCTTCATAGCTTGGGCTTCCGCCTCGGGTGCGATGAAATCGTTCTAACCCAATAGACGCAAACCGTGGGCCAACCACAGATTGCCCGCGAAGTTGCGGGCGCTCGACGAATCCGCCGTCCTGCGTCGAGTCTCAAGTGCGAGAAAATTTTACGCGATTCGTGCGCGGCGGGGATTGAAAGCCCTGCCGATTCGTCAGGTACAGAAAATGCTCCGTATCTCTTTAGGAAGGCAACTGAGCATCATGCGGATCCTTCTAAAAGTCGAACTAGTGCTTACCGCGATGCTCTTTCTTGGATGCGCTGATTCGCCGCGCGTCGGCTGCGTCGGTACGGCCGGAACTCTCAGCGACAATCGCGAAGTTGCGGCGCGCAGTCCGGCGGCGGAACGAAGCTTCATTCACGAAACCGCTTCGCCGCCAGATGCGAGCGCCGCGAACGGTCCCGACATAGTTTCAGGTCCCACCATGAGCCCGGGCAATTTTGACTGGCCTGCGATCTCGAATTTGCAGGGCAACAACGCGCCGCAATCGCCCGCCTTCGTTTTGGCCGCTGCCCTCGACCCGCTGAGTGTCAGCGTCTGCCCGCGAGTGATCAGCATTTCGCGCCATTGAAAACTCTGACGCGCTGCGAAACCGGCTAATAGGCCTCGCGGTTCAAGGTTCCCCCTTGCGCAACCGAAGTGCCTCGCGACCGCCTTTCGGAACTTGCCTTGTCCGACCTTGGTGCCGCGTTGATTTGAGGCTGTCAAATTCGGTCCTCAGGCGCTGCTTCAGTCTGCGCAGCAGACCCAGCGTCAGCCGGATTTGCCGCTCGTCGAAATCGCTTTTCATTCCGGCGACCCAGCGTTCGGACGCCGCGGTGATCCTGCGCAGCAGCCGTTGACCGGCCGGCGTCAGGCGCATCAGCTTTGCGCGTTTGTGATCCGGGTTGTCGATGAACTCGATCAGTCCGTCGCCGGTCAGTTGATTCGCGAGCCGCTGGATCCATTGCCTCGCGACCGGCCTCGAGCGGGCCAGCGCCGCGACTGTCATCGGGCCTCGTTCGTCCAGGCTTCGCATCAGGCCCCATTCGGCCGTGGTCTGCCCGAAGCGCGCCGTCAGAGCGTCACCGGCTGCACGGAGGGGAAAATATGTGTATGCGATCTCGTTGAAAAGTTCGCCCATCAGCGGCGCGCGGTGGGGCGATGCAACTCTCGTCATCGGTAGATTCCCGTCGTTCGGTTCGGGGCCGCGACTGCCGCATGCGTTCGGCTGCGTTGACAGCGGATTCTCATGATGACAATGCTGATGTCATATTGACATCTAAGATGTCATTCTGCAATCCGCCACTCCGAGGAATGTTCCATGACCAACTCCATGCACATAACCAAAAGACCGCTCCTGTTTTCGGCCCTTCTGTGCGGCCTGCTGCTCGACCCCGTCCGCGCGGCCGCGCAAATCTGGGCCAGCAAGGCGGACGCCATCGAGCGGCTCGCCCCGCTGCTCGATCTCAAGCCCGGCTCCACGGTCGCCGAAATCGGCGCCGGCAACGGCTCGGTGGCTCTGGCCGCGGCCGGGAAGGTCGGACCCGCAGGGCACGTCTATGCCACCGAGATCGATCCGGCCGCACTCGAAAAAATCCGCAACCGCGTCAGCGAGTCCGGACTCGCCAACCTCACGGTCGTGAACTCCAGCAGCGACGATACCAGGCTCCCGGTGGGCTGCTGCGACGCCATCTACATGATCGGCGTTTACCATCACTTCACCGCGCCGATGGAGACCGACGCCAGCATCTATCGCGCGCTTCGTCCCGGCGGAAGGCTGGCGGTGGTCGATTTCTTCCCGGCATTTCTGCTCAAGCCCTGGACCCCCAAGGGCGTGCCCGAGAATCGGGGCGGCCACGGAATCCCGCCACCGGTACTCGAAGACGAACTGACGCGCTCCGGATTGAAGCTGGTGCAGGTCTACGACCCATGGGGCAGCTCATGGTTCCTGCACAACTACTGCGCCGTCTTCATCAAGCCCGGCGCCGTCGCCAATCGCGATTCCGCCGGAGCCCGCGCGCCGTGAGCGCGATTGCCCACGCGCCGGCGCCCCACTCGTGCGCCGAGGCCCTTGATTTGCGCCGCGCACTCGGCGTGGGTACCGCCGCCCTGATCGTGGTTGCGAACATGATCGGCAGCGGCATCTTCACGACCTCCGGATTTGTGGCCCGCGATGTCGGCTCGCCGGGCTGGCTGATGGGACTGTGGCTCGCCGGCGGGCTGATCGCGCTGGCCGGCGCGCTCTCCTACGCAGAACTCGGCGCGGCGTTTCCGCAGGCCGGCGGTGAGTACGTCTACCTGCGCGAAGCCTACGGACCGTTCGTCGCGTACTTGACCGGATGGACCTCGCTGGCCGTTGGTTTTAGCGGCGCGATCGCGGCGGCGACGCTGGCTTTCGCCGGCTATCTGCACAGTTACTTCCCCGCGATGGATCGCGCCGGGTCGGCCGACAAGGTCGTGGCGCTGGCGGCGCTATGGTCGCTTACCGCGATTCACGTCCGCGGACTCGGCCCGGGCGGAGTTGTGCAGCGGTTGCTGACCGGCGGCACCATGCTCGCGATCGCGGCACTTGTCTGTGCTGCATTTACGCTCGGCCACGGTTCCGCGTCCAATTTCAACTCGTCCGCACCAGCGCACGGCAGCGTCGCCGTCTCGCTGATATTCATCCTCTACGCGTACAGCGGATGGAACGCCGCGGCGTATTTGGCGGGCGAGATTCGCAACCCGCGGCGGGAAATCCCCACCGCCCTGGTCGCCGGCACAGCTCTCGTGACTCTGCTCTACCTCGCGATGAACGCAATGTACCTTTACGCGCTTCCGATTCCCGCAATGAGCGGTGTGCTGACGATCGCGGAGAAAGCCTCGGTGGCGCTGTTTGGCCCGTTCGCGGCGCACCTGGTCGCTGCGATGCTGGCACTCGCGCTGCTCGGATCTGTGAACGCGATGGTGTTGGCGGGGCCGCGGGTCTACTTCGCGATGGCTCGCGACGGCTTGTTGCCTCGCGCGCTCGGCGTTGTCGATCTGTCGCGCGGCACACCTGCTCGGGCAGTTCTGCTGCAGAGTGGATGGGCCAGCGTGCTGATCGTTTTCTTTGGCGCATTCGAGCGGCTGGTCGTGTACACCGGATTTGCGATCACGGTGTTCACCGCGATGGCGGTTGCGGCGCTGATTGTGCTGCGTGTCCGCCGTCCCGGCGCACCGCGCCCGTTCACGGTGCCCGGCTATCCGTGGACGCCCGCCGCTTACGTCATCGTTTCAATCTGGATCGTCGCGGTCACGATGCTCACGCGTCCGACCGAGACCGTGCTCGGCGCACTGACAGTGGTCGCGGGAGTCCCCTTCTACTTCTGCGCGCGGCGACGGAACCGGCGAATGGCGATCCACTCGTCCAACTGAGTGCAGGAAATTTGCGGTCTGCGACACGCCTCCGAACCCTTGGAAGCTGCCAGGGTTCAGCGCGTTGCGTTCTTCGACCACCTGTACTAGGACGGGTTCAAGCGAACGACTCCGAAAGGGGGGCATGCGCATGCGTCTCGGCCATCTGTTCGGCTATGGCGTACTCTGGTGCTTTGCGGCATTGACGGGGAGCGCGTCGGCGCAATCGAATCCGCCTCA
>DASQHV010000261.1:0-1502 GCA_035631915.1 Candidatus Acidiferrales bacterium
CCGCGACTTCATCACCGAGCGTCTGAAGACGGGTCACGCGTCGCCGCTCGAGCAGATCGTGTTCTGGTTCGGGATCGCGAACGTGTCGCGCTCGCTGTCGCATCAGTTCGTGCGGCATCGGATCGGAATCAGCTTCGAGCAGCAGAGCCAGCGCTACGTGAAATTCAAGAAAGAGAAGCTTGCGTTCGTGCTGCCGGACTCGTGGGCGCGCGCGGGCCTGGATGCCGACTTCGAGGAACTGGTCGCCAAAACGTCCGAGCTCTACGCCAAAGCGCTCAAGGCGGGCATCCCGGCCGAGGACGCGCGCTTCGTGCTGCCCAATGCGGCGCCGACCAATTTTCACGTGATGGTGAATTTCGCCGAGATGCTGCACATCTGCGACCTGCGCCTGTGCCTGCGCGCGCAGTGGGAAATCCGCCGGATGGTCGCGATGATGCGGGCGGAGATTCGCCGCGCGCTGCCGGAAATCGCAATTTTCCTGCAGCCCAAGTGCGGCGAGAACCGCATGGGTTACTGCGACGAATCGCTCGACGAGTACCTGAAGTGCCCGCTCAGCAAGGCGCGGCCGCACAAGTCGAGCCTGTTCGAGTTGTACGACAAATACGGCTCGCACAAGGCGCGCGCGCTGGGCGAGGCCGAGTATCGCGCGGTCGAGGAAAAGGAACTGCTCTGACCCGGCGTCGAGCGCGGGGTGTGCCGGGCATCCGCGGCGAGATCGAGTGAGCTACCAGACTCAAGCGGAGGTGGTCGCCGCGGCGATCGAGAGTTTCAATCGCGGCGATTTCTTCGCCGCGGCAGAGATGTTCGAGCGGGTCTCGCTTACGGCCGACGACGACGAAAAAGCACTCGCGGGCGCGCTCGGCCGGGTGGCGGCGGCGATGCATCTGCGGTTCGAGCGCGGCGGCCGGCAATCGTCGATCAACCTGATGTCGCAGGCGATTATTATCCTCGAGGACCTGAAGGAAGCGGGCGGCGCGATCGACGTCGAGCGACTGTGCGTCGAGCTGGCCAGCTACACGGACGAAGTGCGCGCCGCGCCGCGCGACGAGCGCGACGGACTCAAGCATCGCGCGCGGATTTTTCTCGAGCGCCGGCGCGCTCCCAAAATCAACCGCAGACAAGAACCCTGATGGACATCACGCACGAAAGCGTCGCCGCCGGGCTGAAGCGCGCGCGCTACGTCACCAACGAACGCGTCGAGACCGCGATCTTTCTCGCGCTCGCGCTCGAGAAGCCGCTGCTGATCGAAGGGCCGGCCGGCTCCGGCAAGACCGAGGTCGCCAAGGTGCTGGCCGAAATCCTGCACACCGAACTGATCCGGCTGCAGTGCTACGAGGGCCTGGACGAGGCGCGCGCGCTCTACGAATGGAACTATCAGAAGCAGTTGCTGCGGATGCAGGCCGACGAGCAGCAGGGCCTGCACTGGGAGGAACTGAGCGAGCACATTTTCTCGCACGAGTACCTGCTCGAGCGGCCGCTGCTCAGGGCGATCACGGCGCCGA
>DASQHV010000262.1:0-3573 GCA_035631915.1 Candidatus Acidiferrales bacterium
GTCGAGGGCGAGCTGGAGCATCATTCGGTCGGGCGCGCGATCGAAACGATACGCCGCGCCGACGTCGTGCTGCTGGTGATCGACGCGTCGGAGGGCATCACCGATCAGGACGCGCGGCTCGCGCACCTGGTGGACAGCAACGATCGCGCGATGGTCGTCGTGTGCAACAAGTGGGACCTCGCGGCGAAGGCTGGCGGCAAGGTTGCGACCTTCGTCCGCGACGCGCACGAGCGCCATCCGTTCCTGGAGTATGCGGCGATGATTTTCACGTCGGCAGTTACGCGCGACGGCGTGGATGAGATCGTTCCGGCGGCGACGCGGGCCGGCGACTCGTGGCGCGCGATGTTTCAGACCTCGCGCTTGAATCGAACGCTGGCCGAGGCGAGCGCGGCGATGGATCCGCCGCAGGTCGATCGGCGCCGGCTCAACCTCATGTACGTGACGCAGGTTTCGAGCGCGCCGGTGCGGCTTCGATTTTTCACCAACGTCGAGCACGGGATCCCGGCGCATTACATCCGCTTTCTCGAGACGCGATTTCGCAAGGCGCTCGGGATTATCGGCGCGCCGCTTCGGCTTGAGTTTCGCCGCACGGGCCGCTCGTGGGTGCAGGGCAGTCCGCCGCCGGCGCGTCCGCGCGGCAAGCGCCCGGCTGTTGCGCGACCGCGTCAGAAGCCGCAGCGCGGTTAGCGCGCGCGCCTGTGGAGCGTTTTTGCGGCGCCGGTTTCGTCGGTTGCGCAGCGTCCGCTATATTCATGGCTTGATGCGGTCATCGGCACTCGCAGAGCGTTCATCGTGATCCTGATTCTCGATTTCGGCAGCCAGTATTCGCAGTTGATCGCGCGCCGCGTGCGCGAGGCCAACGTCTATTGCGAGCTGCATCCGTTCAACATTTCGCTGGAGAAAATTCGCGCGATGAAGCCGCGCGGCATCATCCTGTCCGGCGGCCCGGCGAGCTTTTACGATCAGGACGCGCCCGATATCGACGACCGCGTCCTCAACCAGGGCTGCCCGGTGCTCGGAATCTGCTACGGGCTGTATGTGATCGCGCAGCATCTCGGTGCGAAGAGCGTCGGTTCGCGCGCGCGCGAGTACGGTCCCGCGACGCTGGTAATCGACGCGGACGACGCGCTGTTCGAGGGACTGGGCCGCGAGCATCGCGTATGGATGAGCCACGGCGATCGCGTCGAGGCGATACCCGACGTGCTCTCCCCGATCGCGCACAGCGACAACTCGCCGTACGCGGCGTTCAAAACCCGCGACGGGCGGTTGCGTGGAATCCAGTTTCATCCGGAGGTCGCGCACACGGCGTGCGGCGCGCAGGTGCTGAGAAATTTCGTGCTGAAGATTTGCGGCGAGCCCGGCGACTGGACCATGGCGAATTTTGTCGAGACTCGGCTGGCTGAGATTCGCCGCCAGGTCGGGCCGTCGGACACGGTGCTGATGGGACTCTCGGGCGGCGTCGATTCGTCGGTGGCCGCCGCGCTGATACATCGGGCGATCGGCGCGCGGCTGAAATGCGTCTTCGTCGATACGGGACTGCTGCGCGCGGGCGAGCGCGAGCGCATGGAAAACGTCTTCGCGCGCCAGATCGGAATCGATCTCAAGGTCGTCGACGCGTCCAAACTGTTTCTCGCGCGGCTCGCCGACGTGCTCGATCCCGAGCAGAAGCGCCGCATCATCGGCCACACCTTTATCGAAGTGTTCGAGAAGGAGGCGCAAGCGCTCGGCGGCGCGAAGTTCCTCGGCCAGGGCACGCTCTATCCCGACGTGATCGAGTCGGTGTCGTTCAAAGGTCCGTCGGCCGTCATCAAGAGCCATCACAATGACGGCGGATTGCCCGAGCGGATGCGATTGCAACTCGTCGAGCCGCTGCGCGAACTGTTCAAGGACGAAGTGCGCGCCGCCGGTCGGCAGCTCGGATTGGCGGCGGAGGTCGTCGATCGCGAGCCGTTCCCGGGTCCCGGGCTGGCGGTGAGAATCGTCGGCGAGGTGACGCGCGAGCGGCTTGATCTGTTGCGCCGCGCCGACGCGATCGTGATGGAAGAAACGGCGGCCGCCGGCTTCGGACTCAAACTGTGGCAGGCGTTCGCCGTGCTGCTGCCGCTCAAGACGGTCGGTGTGATGGGCGACGGGCGCAGCTATGAAAGCGTGATCGCGATTCGCGCGGTCGAGTCGCTCGACGGGATGACGGCGGACTGGGCGCGACTGGAGCCAGCGTTCCTGGCGCGCGTCTCGAGCCGGATCACCAACGAGGTCAAGGGCGTCAATCGCGTCGTCTACGACATCACGTCCAAACCGCCCGCGACCATCGAATGGGAGTGACAATTGACGGTTCGCACACGTTTCGCGCCGAGCCCGACCGGCTCGCTGCACATCGGTAACGTCCGCTCGGGACTGTTTGCGTATCTTTACGCGCGGCACACGCAGGGCAAGTTCATCCTGCGTATCGACGACACCGATCGCGAGCGCTCGACGCAGCAATCGCTCGAGGAAATTCTCGTCGACTTGAAATGGCTCGGCATGGAGTGGGATGAAGGCCCGCCCGACCCGCGCTACTTCGAGTCGAACCGCGGTGAGCGCTACCGCGAGTGCGCGCTCCAGCTGCTGCGGTCGCACAAAGCGTATCCTTGCTACTGCACGCCGGAAGAACTCGACGCCAAGCGCAAGGCCGCGCAGAAGGAACGGCGCAAACCGGTTTACGATCGCAAATGCCGCGATCTGAAATTCGCCGATGACCTCGCGCTACCCGACGGCACGGCGGAGCGCTCGTACGCGATTCGCTTTGCCACGCCGCTCACCGGTGAGACGGTGGTCGACGACTTGGTGCGCGGGCGCACGGTGTTCGACAACGCGGAGCTCGACGACCTGGTAATCGTGCGCTCCGACGGCGGGCCCACGTACAACTTCACCACCGTGGTCGACGAGGCAGACTTCGCAATCACGCACGTCGTGCGCGGCGACGATCACGTGACGAACACTCCGCGCCAGATGCAAATCGCATATGCGCTCGGCTTCACGCCGCCCGCGTTCGCTCATCTGCCGCAAGTGCTCGGCGCCGACGGCTCGAAGCTGTCCAAGCGGCACGGCGCAACCTCGGTCGTGGCCTATCGCGAGGGCGGGTATTTTCCCGAGGCGATGCTCAACTACCTGGCGCGTCTGGGATGGTCGCACGGCGACCAGGAGATTTTTTCGAAGAACGAGCTGATCAAGCTTTTCAGTTTCGCGGACTGCGGCAAGTCCCCCGGCGTGTTCAACGCCGAGAAATTGCTGTGGCTCAATTTCCACTATCTGAAGGAGCGCACGCCCGCGCGACTCGCGCGCGAGGTCCGCCCGTTTATCGAAAGGCGCGGATGGCCGATTCCGGGTGACGACGCATGGCTTGAGCGGGCCGTCGCGACGCTGCGCGAGCGCGCCAAGACGCTCGACGAGCTGGCCGAGTTCGCGGTCTTCTATCTGAAGGACGACATCGAGGCTGACGCGAAAGCGGTGGCAAAATTCTTGCGGCCCGAAGTTGCCGAGCCGCTTCAGGCGTTGGCCGCCGACCTTCGATCTCTCGACGGCGATTTTTCAGAA
>DASQHV010000263.1:0-2649 GCA_035631915.1 Candidatus Acidiferrales bacterium
GCAGAATTTTGCGGATGCTCGGTTCGACAGTCCGCAAGCGGGGCATCGCAAAACGAGAGGCGCCGAGCACTCAGTGCAGAACTTCGCGCCATGGTCATTTGCGAAGCCGCAACTCGAGCATCGCAGCCCGCGCTTGTCCTGAGTTTCGTCTTTCATCTTTCGCTGCCAGGTACACGTAAACCTGCCCGCCAACTTCTCAACCATCGGCAGCTCGCAGACGTAACGCAGCAAAGTCACATACGGGCGCCCGACATCAGGTGCTGCAACCTCACCGCGCGCGTACTACATAGCGTCCCCGCTCTAGGTCCTATGAATGAGCTTCAGGGGGGAGGGCAGGGGTTAGGGTTACCCGTGTAGTTACCGGCTAGAGAGGTGATTAACCACGCACTTCCGGTTTTCTCAAGTACGAATTTGTACTTGAGTTGTCCGTCCGCATTGTCGCCATCGTTATCGTTCCAGCACGCTAGTCCCGTTATGTCCGCGATCGTTTTATTCGGGCCATGGACATCAACGGGGTCGGGCTTCTGGCCGCCGGAAAACGGACGAAAGATCATGCTGACCGGCGGCACCCCGTTCCATGCCCCTTTCAGATAGTTCACCACGGGGTCGCGCCCGATAATCACAGGCTTTCCGTGATTGATGTGTACTTTTCGCAACTCCACGTTGTCAGCCAGAAGACTCCCAAGTTTATAAGAGTCCTTGTTATTGAACGCATCTACTGCGCTCTTAAAGGCAGCAAGCGCATCGTCCTCTGGTGTGCTGGTCGGCGCTGTCATAGCTGCCGATGATTTGCGACTCGTTAGGACCAGGGGCGCGGATATTGCGGCCCCAGCAATCGCGGTTGCCCGGATGAAGTTTCGACGGGTCAGCGATTGAACTTTGTCGTACTTGCTCATCGAATCCCCCAGTTAGTGACCAGAACCTATTCGCTTGTGACTAACATTAGGTTTTGCAAAGAGGAATTGTCAACGGAGCACACCCACTTCGTCACAGTTTCACATTCATAAGAAATAGTTATATAGACTCCGACCACGGGCGCAGAATGTTCGAAGCGCCCGCTCCATCGACGTGAATTCAGCCGAAGCGCGAGTCCCGGAAAGGCACGCTGATCGCGACGGCGTCGATCTCGGTGAGGCCTTCAGCCCTGACGACGATTTCGCGGCCGCTCTCGGTGTCGCCAACGTCGCGACCTTTCGAGTTCGCGAGGATAGCATCGACGCCGGCCCGGTCGAGGCCGAGAGCCTGCTACGCTCCGCCGCAGCCGCGCGGCGTTCCGATTCGCGGGTACTGATCATCACCGATCGCGACCTTAACGCGCGCGGACTAGGTTCATTGTTCGGATTCGCCGACCCGCATCGGAACGCAGCCATCGTCTCGACCGCGCGGCTGGGCGATCCCGTCGATGACTCAAAGTTGGCGCGACGATTGAGCAACGTCGCGCACCACGAAATCGGGCATCTCAACGGCTTGCATCATTGCCGCGGCCCGCGCTGTGTCATGATGAGAGTCGGCACGGCGGCGGAGCTTGATGCGCGCGCTTTGGAGGCATGTGGGCAATGTCCGCGTCGCTTCGGCTGGTTGCGCCGAATAGCAGGGCTCGCGGCTGCCTTCGCGATCCTCGTGCTCTCGGTGGTAGCGCTCGACCGGGTGACGGCGAAGCTCGCGGGACCAGCGCCGGACTTTCCTTTTTTGTGAACCTCCTTCGATGCCGCTGGGCGCGTCTCGCCCGGCGGCGCCGGTTCGTCGGACCGGGCGTCAGTATCGTTTCGCGGCCGCGAGTTGTTCAGCCTGCGCGACAAGGATGGCCACCGGTCGATCAAGGATCGCTCGCTGCCGGCAATTCAAAAGTTGAATCAGCTGTGGGAACGTCATCGGCCGGTTTCGATCCGCTTGCGCCAAACTGACGCACGGCGGATGAAAATCACGATCGACGACGTCGTCGTGGTCGAAACTCTCCCGCAAGACGCAGCCGGCGAGCAACTTCCGATCGTTGCCGCGCACTGGGCCGACGCTTTGAAGAAGGCGTTCGCATCCGGCCGCGCGCCGCATTCGCCTTGAGTACTTTCGATGGGCGCAATCCACACCCGCAAAATCACTGACCCGTCCCGCACCGCGCCGACGACCGCCGTCGGCCGCCTGCTGGGGCAGGTCGCAAAGCTCCAGAAGAGCGTTCAGGCGGCGCTGCTCAAGACCCCGGGTTGGCGGCAGTTCGAGCGCTTTGCGGCGATCTTGACGGCGCCCGTCCGCCGCTTTGCCAGCGCGACGCAGCGCACGTTTCCGTTCACGCGCCGGTTCGACTGGTTGCTCGAAATCGAGCGCATCAAGTCGATGCATCCGGTCATCTTGATCATCGCCATCGCGTGGGCGATTCGCCGCGGCCTGTTCACCACCCAGTATGGCCACATCGGGACCGACACCCTCATCTACCCGTCGATCGCAACCATCTCCTACTTCAATCCGTTTCTCGGCGTGGTCACCGCAATCGCCTTCGGCATCGGCGACATCGTTCAGAAGTTTTTCGTCAACGACATCTTCGGGACCAACGGCCGAGACGCCAACTATTTTTCGGCGCTGGTCGGCTACTGCATCGCCTATTCGTCGCTGATGGTCGGCGGGTTCCTGCCGGGAATCATGTCGCGACTATTTTCT
>DASQHV010000264.1:0-3863 GCA_035631915.1 Candidatus Acidiferrales bacterium
ACGGCGAACGGCTGTCGGTGCTGGCCGCCGCGGAGATTGCGGGAGTCGGCGAGTTCTACCGCGTCGGCGGCGCGCAGGCAGTGGCGGCGCTCGCGTACGGAACCGAAACAATTGCGCCGGTCGACAAGATCGTCGGTCCCGGCAACGCCTACGTGCAGGCGGCCAAGCGGATGGTCTACGGCGTCACCGATATCGACAAGATGGCGGGGCCGAGCGAGGTGCTGGTGATCGCCGACGACGGCGCAAATCCCGAGTGGATCGCCGCCGACCTGATTGCCCAGGCCGAGCACGGCTCCGGCGACGAGGCGGCGATTCTGCTGACTCCAGTTCCGGCGCTTGCGCAGCGCGTCGCCGACGCGCTCGAGCGAGCGCTGCGGAGTCTGCCGCGCGCGCGCCAGGTGGAGACGGCGCTCGCAAAGCGCGGCGCGATGGTGGTCGTGAACGACTTGAACGAGGCATTCGAGCTGGCAAATCGGATCGCGCCCGAGCATCTCGAACTCGATCTTCGAAATCCCTCGCGCTTCCTGCCGCGGGTCAAAGCTGCGGGCGCCGTGTTTCTCGGCGCGATGACGCCGGCGCCGCTCGGCGACTACCTGGCGGGACCCAACCACGTGCTGCCCACCGGCGGCGCCGCCCGTTTCGCGTCGCCGCTGGGTGCATACGATTTTCTGAAGCGAACCAGTATAATCGAGGCCTCGATGGGCGCGATTGCCGCGCTCGGACCTACAGTCGCGCATCTGGCGCGGATGGAAGGGTTCGAAGGCCATGCGCGCGCGATCGAGCTCAGAAACGGCGGGGGAAAAGGCAAGCTGAAGGCGGTGGGCAGGACTCGACATGGAAAATAAACGGAAGACCGCGCGCGCAAAGACGCGCGCTGCCGGCGTACGATCGGGGAAAATCGTCGCGGTCGCGCCGACGAAGCCCGCTCGCAGCGCCAGCGTCGAGCGCAAGACGCGCGAGACCAGCGTCGCCGTCACGCTCAAGCTCGACGGCTCCGGCCGCGGCGAGTCCCGCACCGGAGTCCCGTTCCTCGACCATATGATCGAGAGCTTTGCGCGCCACGGCTTCTTCGATTTGTCGGTTGAAGCCAGAGGCGACCTGCATATAGATGAGCATCACACGGTCGAGGACGTTGGAATCGTGCTCGGCCGCGCGTTTCGTACCGCGCTAGGCGACCGTGGCGGAATCCGGCGTTTCGGCGAGGCGACGGTTCCGCTCGACGAGGCCGTCTGCACCGCGATCGTCGATATCAGCGGCCGCTCGTACCTCGGCTACAACGTGACGATCGCGCAGGAGCGAGTCGGAAATTTCCAGACCGAGCTGGTCCACGATTTCATGAAGGCGCTGACCGATGAAGTCGGGATGAACCTGCATCTGAACCTGGTGAGCGGCCGCAACCCGCATCACATTATCGAGGCGGCGTTCAAAGCGCTGGCGCGCGCGATGGATAGCGCTACCGCGGTCGAGCCGCGGCTTACGGGCGTGCTGTCGACCAAGGGCACGCTCTCGTAGAGGCGTTTGTTCGAGCATTTCACCGTCGTTCCGTCGATCGACCTGAAAGGTGGGCAGGTCGTGCGCCTGCTGCGCGGTGACATGAGCCGCGTCACCGTCTACAGCACCGACCCGCAAGCCGTGGCGCGCGGCTTCGAAGGGCAGGGCGCCGAACTTATCCATATCGTCGATTTGGACGGCGCGATGGCCGGCGCGCCCCGGAATCTCGGCGCGATCGCCGCAATTAGAGATGCAGTGCGATGTGCTCTTGACGTCAGCGGCGGACTCCGCTCGATCGAAGATGTTCGACGGGCCTTCGCCGCGGGCGCAGACCGGATTTCGATTGGCTCTGCGGCGTTCCTCGAGCCCGAGCTGATCAAGCGCGCCTGCGCCGAGTTCCCCGGCCGCGTTTTCGGATCGCTCGACGTTCGCGGCGGCCTGCTGGCAATTCGTGGATGGGTGGAAACCAGCCAGTTGACGATAACTGAAGCGGCGGAGCGCTTTCGCACCGCGGGCGTAGCTGCGGCAATCGTCACCGACATCTCACGCGACGGCGCACAGGCTGGCGTCGATTCCGCTCAGATGGCGGAAATGGCCAAAGCCGTGCGACTGCCGATAATTGCGTCCGGCGGGGTCTCGACTCTCGACGACGTTGTCGCGCTGTCCGGGAGGTTCGCGGACGGGGTGGTTGGGGTCGTCGTGGGGCGGGCGCTCTATGAAAAGAGCTTCGGTCTTGCTGAGGCTATCGCCGCGACGCGAAATCGCAGTATGTCGCAATAGCTACTCTAGCAATCCCTAAGATAGCTAATCGGCCGACAGTTACTAGTCAGTTGCGGCGCGAGCGCCAGGCGGCGCCGGCCCGAATCTCCGCGACTAGCCTATTGGCGACGACAAGCTCGATCCGATGGCGACGTTAGTATTTGCTCGCCTAGAGACGGTTTATCGAAGTTTTTGCACACTACCGGATGGTAAAACCAAAAGTTAGAAGGCGTAGTACTCTTGACATAGACAAGGCATATATACACAATGCCCAAACTGGATATAGACATGAGTTTGCCGTCGCAGATAAATATAGCCAATCAAAACCCAGTCATGGATTTCCCTGACTATACTCATTGACTAGTTTTTATACTACTTAGTAGTAAAGTTTTACTATATGTCTAGTTTTCCTACAATTCGTAAAGTAGCTGGCGCAGCGGGGAAAACGTTCTCCGTGGGTGCTGGCGCGCATTGTAACGAGAGCGGACGGAAAGAGGGGCCGGCGGGCGCGACGCGATCGATTCGTGCGAACGCTGAAACCAAGGAGTAGAGCCGTATGAGTATTCTTCGACGACATTCGAAAGGCCAAATGATGGTGCTTTATGCTATTGCACTGCCGGCGCTGGTTGGCGTGCTCGCGTTGGGCGCCGACATGTCGGTCATGTACATGAACTGGCAGGCGCTGCAGAAAGCCGCCGACGGCGCGGTGCTGGCGGGAGGCGGATCGCTTCCCAACGACACCACCACCCAGGCGACCACGGATTGCAACGCGTATCTCACGCACAACGGCGTGACGGGCAGCGACACGATTACGGGACCGACCTTCGGCACCAAAGTCGTGAACAACGACACAATCACGGTGACGGTCAGGCGCAACGTGCCGTACCTGTTCGCGAACGCACTGGGTTTGCTGAACACCGACCTCCAGGTAACGGCGACCGCATGGGCGCAGCCGGTGTCTTCGCCCGGGACCGGGGTTGTCCCGGTCGGGCTTTCGAACCTTACCACCATGTCTTGGGGATCGCAGGTTACTCTGTTCGGCAGCGACAGCAGTACGAATGCGCCTGGAAATTTTGGCGCTTTGGATTTCACCAACGGTAACCCGGGTGCCAGCGGCTGGGACGCTACTGTTCAGGCCGGATACAACGGCACGGTCTCCGTTGGCGAATCGGTGCCCACCAAACCGGGACTAATGGATAAAAAAGCGCAAGACGCTTTCAATGCGCGCATCACCGCAGGCGCGGCGTCTTATCCCAGCGGAACCTGGAACATCCATGACCCCAGCGATCCGCGCGATATCGTCATCCCGGTTGTCGATTGGAGCGGCGCGAACGGCAAGAGCAGCGTCCCGATCGTGGGCTTTGTACACGTTTGGCTCGTCAGCGTCACAGGAAATGGAAACGGAAAGGGCAGCGGTCTCAGTATCACCGGCATGCTGTTCCGCGAAGCATCGACGGTCAATGCCGGAAATCAGCCGGCTCCGCCGGCGAATCCGACGAACTTCCAGGTCGTGTTGATCAAATAACGTACTCAATTCGCTGGGCACGGACAGATCGTGCTCGGCGGGGCTCTTAAGTGAGTTTTCAGGGAGAAACTTCGAGATGAATGCAATC
>DASQHV010000265.1:0-1683 GCA_035631915.1 Candidatus Acidiferrales bacterium
TCGGAGATTCAGCGCCTGGTGATCGCGAGCAGCGTGCTCGAAAATCGGTGAGGACCGCGTGAGCAAAAAATCCAAATGGCTTGATGGCACGTACCGGAAGTCGAGCGAGCGGCCGATTCGCTTCTCGACCGTGTCCGACCTGGAGCTGGAACCGCTCTACACACCCGACGACGTGACCGGCACTTACGACGACAAGCTCGGCAATCCCGGCGAATATCCGTACACGCGCGGCGTTTACGGCTCGATGTATCGCGGGCGGCTGTGGACGATGCGGCAGTTCGCGGGCTTCGGGCTGGCGGAGGACACCAACGCGCGCTTTCATTTCCTGCTCGGGCAGGGGCAGGACGGACTCTCGACGGCGTTCGACATGCCGACCCTGATGGGTTACGACGCGGACCACGAACGCGCGCTCGGCGAAGTGGGCCGCGAAGGCGTATCAGTCTCGACCGTGCATGACATGGCGACGCTGTTCGATCGGATCCCGCTCGACAAGGTCACCACCTCGATGACGGTGAATTGTTCGGCGTCGGTGCTGCTCGCGATGTACCTGGTGGTGGCCGAGCGCAACGGAATTCCGTGGGAGCGCGTCGGCGGCACGATTCAGAACGACATGCTCAAGGAGTACATCGCGCAGAAAGAATGGATATGCCCGCCGCGTCCGGCGCTGCGCGTAGTTACCGACATGATCGAGTTCTGCGCGCGCAAGGTGCCGCGCTGGCACGCGGTGTCGATCTCCGGCTATCACATCCGCGAGGCGGGCTCGACGGCGGTGCAGGAGTTGGCGTTCACGATCGCCGACGGTATCTGCTACGTCGAGGAGGCGGTGAAGCGCGGGCTCAAGGTTGACGACTTTGCGCCGCGGCTGTCTTTTTTCTGGAACATCCACAACGACTTCCTGGAAGAGGTCGCCAAGCTGCGCGCCGCGCGGCGGCTCTGGGCGCGGCTGATGAAGGAGCGCTTCGGCGCGAAGGATCCGAAGTCGATGATGCTGCGCACGCATGCGCAGACGGCGGGCGCGTCGCTCACGGCGCAGCAGCCGCTCAACAACGTGGTGCGCGTCGCGATCCAGGCATTGGCCGGAGTGCTGGGCGGCGTGCAGTCGCTGCACACCAACTCGATGGACGAGACGCTGGCGCTGCCGACCGAGAACGCGGTGATGGTCGCGCTGCGCACGCAGCAGGTGATTGCCGAAGAGACCGGCGTCACCAATACGATCGATCCGTTCGGCGGGAGTTACGCAGTCGAAGCGCTGACGGATCGCATGGAGCGCGAAGCCGCGGACTACATCAGGCGCATCGACGAGATGGGAGGCATGATCAAGGCGATCGAGACCGGCTATCCGCAGCGCGAGATCGCGGAGTCTGCGTTCCATTACCAGCGCCAGCTGGAGCAGGGAATCAAGACTGTCGTCGGTGTGAACAAGTACTCGATACCCGAGGAGATTCCGATTCCGACGCTGAAGATCGATCCCGCAATCGAAGAGCGGCAGATTCAGCGTGTGCGCAAGGTTAAGCGCGAACGCAACGCCGTGGCGATCAAGGAAGCGCTCGCGCGTGTCGCGGAAGCGTGCCGCTCGGGCGAGAACCTGATGGATCCGATTTGCGAGGCGGTGCGGCGCGACGGTACGGTCGGCGAAATCAGCGACATCTTTCGCGCCGAGTTCGGCGTGTACAAAGATCCGGC
>DASQHV010000266.1:0-3704 GCA_035631915.1 Candidatus Acidiferrales bacterium
TTGCAGAAACTCTCGGGCGGCTTCGGCACGATCCTGAGCTTCGCGCACGACTGGGCGACGCGGCCGCAGATGCTGCGCAGCTACGAGTTGATCGCGCGCTATGTGATGCCGCGATGCCAGGGGCTGATCAAGCCGATCGAGGCGTCGGCGGCGCGCGTCACGGCGAACAAGAAAGAGCTGATGGAGAAATCGACCGGCGCGATCCTGAAGGCGATTCGCGACTACAACGCGGTGCACCCGCGCCAGAAATAAGCGCGCGCAGCGAGCACCGGTTGCGCGCGGCGGCGACGCTGCGGTAACACTCGATCCGCATCAGCAGGAGGTCCGTCGTCATGGACAATCGGCTCGGCTTCGGCGTTTTCCTCGCACCGCATCATCCCATCGGCGAGCATCCGATGCTCCAGCTCGAGCGCGACCTTGAACTCGCGCAACTGCTCGACGGCCTGGGCTATGACGAGTTCTGGGTCGGCGAGCATCATTCGGGCGGCTGGGAAACGATCGCGTCGCCCGAGATGTTTCTTGCCGCCGCCGCGCAGCGCACGCAGCGAATCAAGCTCGGCACCGGAGTGGTCTCGATCCCGTACCATCATCCGTTCACCGTTGCGCAGCGCATGGTCATGCTCGACCTGCTGAGCCGCGGGCGCGCGATGCTGGGCGTCGGGCCGGGCGCGCTGCCGTCAGACGCGTTCATGCTCGGGATCGATCCGATGACGCAGCGCGACCAGATGGACGAGGGGCTGGGCGTAATCCTGCGGCTGCTGCACGAGCGCGAGCCGATCACAGTTGACGGCTCGTGGTACAAGCTGCGCGACGCGGCGCTGCATCTGTATCCGCTGCAGCGCGAGATGCCGGTGGCGGTGGCGTCGATGATCTCGCCGGCCGGGATGAAGGCGGCGGGCAAGTACGGCGTGGGCGTGCTGTCGGTCGCGTCGTACATGCAGGAGGGGCTGACGGCGCTCAAGACGCAGTGGAGTTTTGCGGAGAGCTCGGCCAAGCAGCACGGCAAGCAGGTCGACCGCGCGAACTGGCGAATCGTGATGCCGTTCCATCTGGCGGATTCCAAGGAGCAGGCGTATCGCGACGTCGCCGAGGGCCTGAAGCGCTGGAACAACGAATACGTGGTCGGGATTCTCGGGCGTCCGGACGGCAAGGATTTCGAGGACGGCTACCAGGCAGCGAAGTTCATGGACGAATTCGGCGGCGGAATTTTCGGCACGCCGGAGGACGCGATCGAAAAGCTCGGCAAGCTGCAGGAGCTGTCGGGCGGCTTCGGCACGATCCTGAGCTTCGCGCATGACTGGGCGCCGCGCGAGAAGATGTGGCGCAGCTACGAGCTGATCGCGCGCTACGTGATGCCGCGATGCCAGGGGCTGCTCGCGTCGATCGACGCCAGCGCCGCGCGCGTGACCGCGAAGAAGCAGCAACTTATGGCGGCGGCAACCGGCGCGATCATGAAGGCGATCAGCTCCGACGAGCGCGCCGCGGAGGCGATGGCGCATACGACCGCCGGGCCGTTCAATATCGCACCGGCGCAGAGCGTCGAGCAGTTGCGCCCGGGCAAGTAGATGGCGCGAATACAAATTGGCAAGGTCAGCGCGCTCGCGCGGTACCCGGTAAAGTCGATGCTGGGCGAGGCGCTCGACGAGTTGGAAATCGGCGATCGCGGTGCGATCGGTGATCGCGCGTACGCATTGCGCGAGCTCGCGACCCGGCTAATCGTCAGCGCCAAGAAATTTCCGCGCCTGTACGAGTTCCGCGCCACCTACGACTCACCGCCGGCGGTGGGCAAGTCGGCGCGCATCACAATCGAGCTGCCCGGCGGCCGAAAAATTCACGCGAACGATGCCGATGCGTCGGAGGCGATCTCCGCGGCGCTCGGGCACAGGGTGGCGCTGGAAAGCTCGAGCGGCGCGCGCGGCGAAAAGGCGGGCATCGACCCGTCAAGCGTGTTCGCCGACGTGCCGGTCGAGAAAGTGATCCCGGGGCTGACCGCCGCCACCATGCCGGACCATTTTGCGCTCGAGAAGAACAGCTTCTTCGACACGGCCGTGATGCACGTGATTGCGAGCGGCACGCTGCGGCACATGGCGAAGTTGGCGGCGCCGGGCTCGAACTTCGATCCGCGGCGCTTTCGTCCGACGATTTTTGTCGACAGCGTCGCACGCGACGACGCGTTCATCGAGGACGAATGGATCGGCGGCACGCTCGAGGTCGGCGACGCGCTGAAGATCGTCGCGATGCAGCCGGCGCTGCGCTGCGTGATGACGACTCATCCGCAGGAGGACCTTGCGCGCGACTACGCGATCCTGCGGACCGCCGCGCAGCATCATCGCGCGAACGTCGGAGTGTTCGCGTCGATTGGTGCGCCCGGACGCGTGCGCGTCGGCGACCCGGTTTACCTCGACAAGTAGTTTCACTGACAACCGTTGTCGGGCGAGCATACCCGCTAGCCGGCGCGCTATTGAGAATCGAATCGTTAGTGACGACGATGAATGATAGATCGCAAGCCTAGCGGCGCGCCGCGAGAGCCGCGCTGCGTCGATGCCGAATCCGCGCGAAATTCTAGTCTCATCCAGAGCCAGCGATCGAATCGCCGCAGCGCGCGCGTGGCTTACAGCGCAGGCGCCGGCCAGCGAAGTGCTCGTCGTCGCGTCGGCCAGGGAAGCCGGCGACGACCTGGTGCGCTCGTTCGCCGCCGAGCGCGGCGCGATGCTCGGGGTTCATCGCATGACGCTGAACCGGCTGGCCGGGATGCTCGCGGCGGAGCGCATCTCCGATGCTGGCTTGGCGCCGGCGGACGGGCTCGGCGCGGAGGCAGTGGCGGCGCGCGCGGTGCATCGCCTCGCGCCGGCGGGCGCGTTGGAGCATTTCAGGCCGGTGCTCGAGCGGCCCGGATTTTCGCGCGCGCTCGCGCGCACGATTGCCGAACTGCGCTGGAACGACATTTCCGCGGACGCGTTGCGCGCGCTGGGAGCGAACGGCGCAGCGCTGGCCGCGATGCTCGATCAGTTTGCCGCCGAGCTGGCTGCCGCAAAGTTGATCGATCGCGCGGGGATTCTCCAGCTCGCGACGCTTGCGGCGGCGGAAAATCCTGCGCCGCGCTTCGCCGGCTTGCCGACGCTGTTGCTCGACGTTCCGCTCGAAGGAATGCGCGACCGCGAACTGGTCGCGGCGCTTGCGGCGCGAGCACCCTCGATACTCGCCACGGTGCCTGCCGGCGACGAGCGGACGCAGGCGCTGCTGGAAACTGCGCTGGGCGTGAAGGGGATGAATTCGCCGACAGATGCGTCACGCGACGATCAAACGTCTCTCGCGCGCCTGCAGAAGTTCCTGTTCGCCGATACGAGGCCGCCCGAGCGCGAACTCGATGAATCCGTCGCGGTGATCTCGGCGCCGGGCGAGATGCATGAGTGCGTGGAGATTGCGCGGCGAATCGCGACCGAGGCGCGTCGCGGCGTGCCCTTCGATCGAATCGCGATTCTGCTGCATGAGCCGACGCGTTACGCACCGTTTCTGCAGGAGGCGCTGAGTCGCGCGGAAATTCCCGCGTACTTTGCGCGCGGCACGCGGCGTCCCGAGCCGGGCGGTCGCGCGCTGCTGGCGCTGCTGGCGTGCGCGGCGGAGAACCTTTCGGCGCGACGCTTCGCCGAGTATCTCTCGCTCGCGCAGGTGCCCGACCCCGGCGCCTCGCACGACGACGCGCC
>DASQHV010000267.1:0-4238 GCA_035631915.1 Candidatus Acidiferrales bacterium
GACGGTGTCGCCGCAGAATACGAATGTCTCGCCAATCGAGCCGTCTTCGCTCGCGCCACCGCCCGCGATCGCGACGCCGGGGAGCCGCGTCCGCAGCGCGTCGAGCGTTCCCGCGGCGTCGAAGTTGTAAGTGTCGGCGAACAGCACGAGCAGATTCGACTTGCCGAGTTGCGGGCGCACTTTCTGCACGAGTTCGTCGGCCACCGCGTCGGCACGTCCGCGCAGCGTCGGCACGAAGAAGCGGTTGGCGCGAATCTCGTCGCCGCCGAAGACGACGACCGCCAGCGCGTGTCCGGATTCGGTTTCGACTTCGCCCGCGATTACGCCCGTCCCGGAGCATCCGGCTACTTCCTGGGTATTCGCCTCGGCGCCGACCGCGCGCAGGATCATCGGATATGCGGCGCCGTAGGCGGGGGTCGCGAAAATCAGCGCGCCCGATGCGCGGCTGAGGCCCGCCTGCGCCAGTGCCGCGACGGTCGCCTCTATCGCCGCGAGCCGCGGATTGGTGGCGTCCGAATATCCGACTCCCGCGCGAATCATCTAAACTCAGCCGCCCCGGCTCCCGAACAATTTCAGTAACTCGACCATCCGTTGAATTCCGTCGCCGAGTTCCTTGATTCCGACGCGCTCATTCACTCCGTGCACGCCCTTTGCTTCCTCGGGTTTCACTTCGATTGGGATGAAGCCGTACGAGACGATTTTCTTTTGCCGGAAATAGTGGCAGTCGGTGAATCCGATCAGCATCGTCGGCACCACCGGCGCCTTGTCGCGATCCTTGGCCATCGTCGAAATCGCGGTCATCAGCGGCGAGCGCGAGGGCGACGAGATCGGCGGAAAATTCAGCAGCACGTCGATCTTGATCGAGTCGTCGCCAATCGCCTTCTTGATATCGCGCATCACCGCCTTGGGATCGCTGCCGGGCAACAGCCGGCAATCGATTTCCGCGGACGCGGTTTCGGAAATGACGTTGGTCTTGCTGCTCGCGGAGAGCACGGTCGGCGTGATCGTATCGCGCACGCTGGCGTTCTGCCGCGGCACGGCGAGGAACTGCTTCAGGTACGCGGCGTCCTTGAGCGACGCATCCAGGTTGAGGAATTGCTTGGGGCCGTGATTTATCTCGCCCATCGCGTGGTAGTAGTCCTGCACCGGGCCGATGATATGCACGGGCGTCTTGTAGTCGTTCAATTTCGCGAGCGCGCGAACCAGCCGGCTGACCGCGGTCTCGGCGGGCGGATCGGAGGCGTGGCCGGCCGGACCCGACGCCGTGAGCTTGAGCCACAGTGGCGTCTTTTCCGTGACCGACACCATGTACGCGCGCCGGCCGTCGGGCTGCACGATAATTCCGCCGCCTTCGTTGAGCAGCGAGCTGGCATCGGCAAAGACTTCGGCCTCGTGCTCGACGAACCATCCGGCGCCGTTGCGCCCGCCTTCCTCCTCGTCGCCGGTCGCGACGAACAGCACGTCGCGGTCGAGCAGGATGCCGGCGCGCTTGATCGCCAGCATCGCCATCAGCTCGATCACGCCCGGTCCCTTGTCGTCGAGCGAGCCGCGACCCCAGATTTTCCCGTCCTTGACGGCGCCCGAAAACGGCGGCACTTCCCATTCCTTGGGATTGGCGGGCACGACGTCCATGTGGCTCAGCAGGATGATCGACTTGGTGTGCTTGCCGATTCCGCGCAGCCGCGCCGCGACGATTCCGCGGCCGGGCGCCGGCTCCCAGGTCGTCGCGGGGATTCCGTCGGTGAGGAATTTTTCCTTGAGCATCCGCGCGGCGGCGAGTTCATTGCCGGGCGGATTGGTGGTGTTGATCTGAACGTACCTGGACAGCAGGTCGGTCGCCTCCTGCGTGACCTTGTTCCAGTCGATCGGTTTTGGCGGCGGCGCTTTTTCGACGGCGGCCCTGCGCTCCGAAGGCAATATGTTCTGCGCGGCCGGCGACGGCGACGCACTCGGCGAGGGTTGTGCCGCCGCTTTCGCAACGCCGAGCGCCAGCGCGGCAATTGCGGCAAACGCGCAAGCGGACTTCATCGCGCCGGACTTCATCGCGCCGGTCATCGCTCGCCGTAGTTGAAGATTTCGATCACGTCGCGCAGGAACTCTGCCGCGGGCGCCCCGTCAATCACGCGATGGTCGAACGTCAGGCTGAGCCACATCAGCGCGCGCCGTGCGATCTCGCCGCGATATATCGCGGGCTTCTCGATTATGCGGCCGACGCCGAGAATTCCCGTCTCGCCGGCGTTCAGGATCGGCGTGAACGCGTCGACGCCCCACGTGCCCAGGTTGGTGATCGTGAAAGTCCCGCCGCTCACGTCTTCGAGCTTGAGATGACCCGCACGAGCCTTCTCGCCGAGCGCGCGGCTTTCGACGGCGATTTCGCGCAGCGACTTGCGCTCGGCCTCGCGCACCACGGGGACAATGAGCCCCTCGTCCAGCGCAACGGCGATTCCGATGTTTGCGTTCGGCGCCGCGACTATCTCCGCGCCGTCGAGCCGCGAATTGATCCGCGGATGCCGCATCAACGCGCGCGCACACGCGTGGATCATCATGTCGGTGTAGGAAAAATCGTAGTCGCGCGTGAGCCGCGCGCGCAGTTCGGTGGCCGGCGTGACGTCGGCTTCAGTGGTGATCGTGATTTGCGCGCTCGCTTGCAGGCTCTGATGCATCCGCTCGGCGATCACCTTGCGCACTCCGCGCATCGGTGTTCGCGAAGCAGTCGGCGTGGGCGATCTTGATGCGGGCGTTGACGGCGCCGGCGCAGGCGCGGACTTGGCGGCGCGCTCGACGTCTTCGCGTGTGATTCGACCGCCCGGCCCGGTACCTTCGACGGCATCGAGGTTGACGCCGAGCTCCGTCGCCAGTTTGCGCGCGATCGGGCTCGCCGCACGCCGCTCGCCGGTGGCCTTGGCAGCGGCCGGTACCGACGCCTCACGAATCGCAGCTCGATTTGTCGGCGCAGCTGACGCCGGCGGCGCTGCCTTTGCGTAGCGCGCCTGAACTGCAGCCAGGTCCTCGCCCGCTTCGGCAATCACGGCAACCGCGACGCCGCATTCGACCGTGTCACCGTCGGCGAACAGCGTCGCGGCCAGGGTGCCCGCCGCTGCGGCCTCAACTTCGTAAAGAACTTTTTCGGTCTCGACTTCGTACAGCGGCTCGCCCGCTTTGACGCTGTCTCCCACGGCCTTGAAGAAACGCTGGATGGTCCCCTCATGCATCGTGAGCCCAAACTTGGGCATCGTCACTTCAACAGCCACGGCGGCGGCGCACTCGTTCGCGCGATTCTACCTGCCGACCACGGAGCGAATCGCGGCTTCGATTCGCGCCTCGTCCGCAATCGCGGCCTTTTCGAGCGGCGGGCTGAACGGGATCGGCACGTCGAGCGAGGTGACGCGCCGCACCGGAGCGTCGAGGAAGTCGAAGCCCTTGTCGGCGACGATTGCGGCGATATCGGCGGCGGCCCCGCCGCGCAGATGACCTTCGTCGGCGATTACGACGCGATTGGTTTTTTCCACCGACGCCAGGATCGCGTCCTCGTCGAGCGGGATCAGCGTGCGCGGATCGATCACCTCGACCGAGATTTTTTCCTTCTCGAGCTTTGCCGCTACACTCATCGCCTTCGGCACCATCGCGCCGATCGCGACCAGCGTCACGTTGCTGCCCTCGCGTTTGACCGCGGCCTTGCCGAGCGGCACCAGGTGGTCACCGGCGGGGACGTCCTCCTTCAAGCGGCCAAGCGCGCCGTGCTCGAACACGATCACCGGGTTGTTGTCGCGGATGCTGGTCTTCAGCAGTCCCTTCATGTCCGACGGTCCCGACGGCACCACCAGCTTGAGCCCGGGCACGCTGAGGAATTGCGCGTACACGGTTTCAGAGTGTTGCGCCGCAGCGCCGCCCATCGCGCCAAACACGGCGCGGAACGTAATCGGCATCGTGGCCTGCCCGCCCGACATGTAGCGCAGCTTGGCGGCCTGGTTGCAGACCTGGTCGAACGCGCAATAGAAAAAACTCGCGAACTCGACTTCGCAGATCGGCCGCGTCCCCGCCATCGCGGCGCCCACCGCCGCGCCGACGAAACCGGCCTCGGAAATCGGCGTGTTGCGCACGCGCTTGGCGCCGAACTTGTCGATCAGTCCCTTGGTTGCGCCGAACGCGCCGAGCACCACGTCCTCGCCCATCAGGAAGGTGAGCGGGTCGCGCTCCATTTCCTCGGCCAGCGCCTGGTTTATCGCCTGGATAAAGTT
>DASQHV010000268.1:0-2780 GCA_035631915.1 Candidatus Acidiferrales bacterium
GCCGAACACGAGCGACGGGATGCTGTCCGCGAGGCGAACCGCGATTACTCCGAGCGGCCCGCCCTTGAGCAGCGCCAGCCACATCAGCGCGATGTAGTGGAACGAGTCGCCGAGCTCGCTAATCGAAATGGCGAAATAGAGATGTCGGAAATCGCGGCGGCGAAGCAGAGACGACGGTGCGTGTTGCGTGGGTTCGCGAATGTCCGCGCTTGGCACGGGAATCGGCGCGGGATCAGACTTCGCGGGAAACCTGGTCGTCGATCAATGTCGCCAGACCGTCGCGATACGGCGACGGCTTGAGCGCGCGCACGATTCCGCGGGCGACCGCGACCTGTTCGGCGGCGAGGCGGCGCGCCTCGGCGATTATGTTCGGGTCGCGCAGGAGCTCGAGTGCGCGCTCGAATGCGGCGCCTTCGATTGCGGTGCCGTTGCGGAACATCGCGCGCAATTCGGCGCTGCGCTCGACGCCGATCACCACCGGCAGCGACGGGATGCCGGCGCGCAGGTCGGAGCCGACCGGCTTGCCGATTTTTTCTTCCGGCCCAAGGATGTCGAGCAAGTCGTCGACCATTTGAAACGCGAGGCCCATCGCGGTGCCCAACCTGGCCATCGCTTCGATCGTGTCGACCGGCGCGCCGGCGAGATCCGCGGCGACTTTGCCGCCGGCGTGGAACAGCGACGCGGTCTTGCGATCGATCACGCCGATGTAGTCCTTGAGCATCGCGCCGGCGTTGTGCCGAAAGCGGCCTTCCATCACCTCGCCCTCGGTCAACTGAATGCAGGCGCGCGCGGCGGTGCGGATTAGGTCGGCCTCGAAGCCGCTGCAAATTTCGAACGCGCGGCAGAACAGGTAGTCGCCCGCGATCAGGGACGGACCCAGGCCGTAGCGCGCGAACGCCGACGACTTGCCGCGGCGCAGCAGGCCGCTGTCGACGATGTCGTCGTGGAGCAGGGTCGCCGAATGAATCAGCTCGAGTGCGATGGCGGCGTCGATCGCGCTCTCGACGTTGGCGCCGTCGCCGCCGCACGCGCGATACACCAGCAGGATGAATGTCGGGCGCAGCCGCTTGCCGCCGGCATCGACCAGGTAGTGGCAAATTTCGGCGATGATCGATTCGTTGGAATCGAGCAGGCGCGCGAGCTTCGTCTCCGCGGACGCGAGGTCGGCCTCGACCAGGCGCGCCGGGCTCGGCGCCTCGGGCATCGGCGCGGACGCGAACTCGGTTGCTTTGGCTCTCTTCACGGAATGCAGGTTAGCGGAATAAATCCGCTTCGGCAGGTCGAATCAATACCTTCGCGCTGCCCTCGAACGGTTCGTACTTGTAGCCGCGAAGGACCACGGCCGGCGTCGCGGCGGCTTTTTCCATCAGCAGGCCCGCCGCGGATGCGATCTCGTCCGCGACCGCGACGACGGTGTGATGCAATTCGCGCCCCCCTAAGTCAGTGGTGCCGCGCAAGTCGAGCATCGGATTCATCCCGGCGATGCCGAGGCAGACTTCAGTCAAGCCGTCGCGCCACGGACGCCCGAAGGTGTCGGTGATCAGCACGGCGATGGTCACGCCGAAGCGCGCGCGCATCGCGTCGCGCAGGCGCCGTGCGGAGGCGTCGGGATCCTCGGGCAGCAGGATCGCGCTGTCGGGCTCGAGGCTGTTGGATTCGTCGACGCCGGCGTTGGCGCAGACCCATCCGGGCCCGGTCTCGACGATGATCACTCCGTGATCGTTGCGAACGATACGGCTGGTCTGACGCAGCACGATTTCGACGGCGCGCGGATCCTTCTCCCACCGCTTGGCCAGGTTTTTTGCGAACTCGGAGGGTTCGTAATCTTTCAAGTCCACGACGCGGCCTTCGGCCTTCGAGACTACCTTCTGACATACGACGAGGATATCGCCATGCTCGAGGTGGACGCCGGTTTCGTCGAGTCCGCGCGCAATGAGCGCCGCGAGATCGTCGCCCGCCTTGACCATCGGGATGTTTTCGACGGCGGTGAGACTTATCGTGAGCATCGCGGCAACAGCCTACTACACCGCCAGCGCCCGCAGAACCACTTTTGCAAGCGCAGCGGCGCGTTCGGGCGTCCGCATGATGGTGTCGGTGGCGACCACGCGCATCCCCAGCCGCTCGATCGGTTCGATAAAGCGCCGGTCGGCGTTGTCGATGACGAACAGCCCCGCAATGTCTCGATACAGGCGCGCGACGCCCAGCGCCGACACTTCCATCTTGAGGCCGCGCAGCATCTTGTCGGCGGGGCCCTTGATGGTCTTGCCGCCGACGATCGGACTGATCGCGGCGACTCGCGATCGCACGAGACTGAGCGCCGCGCGCACGCCGCGCAGATTCAGGATCGGGCCGAGCGAGACAAATGGATTCGAGGGCGCGAGAATGATTGCGCGCGATTCACGAAGCGCCCGCATCACGGCCGGCGTCGGCCGCGCAGCCGCGATACCGCGCAGTTCGATCTTCTCGACGGTTCCGCGAGCCCGACCGCGCACGAAATATTCCTGGAACGGCAGGGCAGAGCGTCCGCGCAACTTCACGAACGTGCGCACGCGATCGTCGGACATCGGCAGGATTTGCGATCTGATCGCGAACGCGTCGGCGATCTCGCGTGTGATCGCGCTGAGTCGCGCGCCCTGTCTAAGCCGCTCCGTCCGATACAGATGAGTCGCGAGGTCGCGATCGCCGAGCCCGAACCACGGCTTGCCATAAAATCGCGCGAGCGCCGGCAGCACGTTGAACGATTCGCCGCCAAAGCCCCATCCCTGCGCGCGATTGACGAC
>DASQHV010000269.1:0-3738 GCA_035631915.1 Candidatus Acidiferrales bacterium
GGATCGGGCGGCGCGAACACGTGAACGATTTCGTCGCCGTGCTTAACCAGCGCCTCGAGCGACTTTTCGGCAAACGCCGCCTGCCCAAGCAATGCGATTCGCAACTTGATTCTCCGCTTTACAAATTCGACGGCAACGCTACCAAAACGAAAATGAAGTTGCACGTTGAAACGCGGCCGGCCCGCGCGCGTATATGATTAGCGAATCCGCCGATGAAATCCGCGACGCTCTTTGCTGCCTGCCTCGCCGTCTATGTGGCGACCGCATTGCCTGCGCGTGCGGAGAGCGCACCGTCCGCGCCGGCGTCGACGCCGGGTAATCACGACGAGTCACTGCAACTCGGCGGTCTCACGCGGACCTTCATCGTGCATCTGCCGCCGACCTTCGACGGCAAATCGAAGATGCCGGTCGTTTTCATGCTGCATGGCGCGGGCGGCAGCGGCGCCGGCGCCGACGTCGAAACCGGATGGTGCGCCAAGTCCGACCGCGAGGGCTTCATCGTGATACTTCCCGACGGGACGCTGCCGCGGCCCTCGATGCCGCCGCGCTTTCTGCTCAACCCGCGCATCTGGAACGACGGCTCCGGCCGCGGCGCCGCCGGCAAGGAGAACGTCGACGACGTCGGATTCATCTCCGCGATAATCGACTTGATGGAAGCGCGCTACGGCGCCGACCCGGACCGAATCTACTGCACCGGATTCTCCAACGGCGCTTCGATGACGTTCAGCGTCGGCGTGAATCTCAGCAACCGCGTCGCCGCGATCGCGCCGGTCTCGGGCCATCTGTGGCTCAGGCAGCGGCAGCTCGCGTATCCGGTGCCGCTGTTGTTCATCATCGGCACGGAAGACCCGTTGAACCCGATCGCGGGCGGCGAGGTGAAACTGCCGTGGGGCACGCAACATCATCCGCCGGTCGAAGACACGCTCAAGGAATGGGGGCGGATGCTCGGCTGCGGCCCGCAAGTGGAGACCGCACTCGACCGCAACGGCGTCAAGGAGCTTGTTTACGATCGATGCGCGAAAACTGGCGAGGTCGTTTACTACCGAATCGATGGGCTCGGTCACGTCTGGCCCGGCGGGAAAAACCGGCTGCCGGAAAAGTGGGTTGGCAAACCGAGCGACAAGCTCAACGCCACCGACGTCATCTGGGAATTCTTCAAAGCGCATCCGAGGACGCGTCCGCCGACCACGCCTTCTCCTGCAGCTTGAGCGCGAGCCGGCGCCGCGATCACTTCATCGAGAGAGATTGACACGCTCGGTCGGCGACGGCTTTGATGGCCGTCTGGATGTTCCCCGTTCGACGCTTGCCGCTGATTCTCGCGCTTTCGTTTCTGCTTCTCGCCGCGCCGACAAGCGCGCAGGATGCCGCGCAAAGCACTTCGCCGGAACGTGCTGGCGCCGGTCATGCGCGCGGCCGAATCGTGGTCCTGATGGTCTGGGACGGCCTGCGTCCGGACATGGTCACCCAACGCGACACGCCGAATCTTTTCCGCATGGCGCGCGAGGGCGTGCGCTTCGATCGACACCATTCCGTCTTCCCGACGCTCACGATGGTGAACGGCGCGGCGCTGGCCACCGGCGCGCCGTCCGGCGTCAACGGACTCGACGGCAACCTCTTCTATCTCCAGCCGGGCGATTTCCCCGGCGCCCCGCCTATCGAGACTTCGGCGACGAGTTCAACTCCGGCTTCGACGATCGCAAAAGACAACTCGAACAATCCGAGCGACAATTCGAATAACCCGATGGCGTCCGCGCCGACCGATCAGCCTCCGGCGTCGGCGGACGACTCGAAGAAGCAGGGCAGGTTGGTGTGGGCCGAGGATGCGAAAGCGATCGTCAATCTGAACGGCGCCGACGGTTTCAAGGGCCGGCTGTTCGGGCTCGACACGATTTCACAGGAAGTCGCGCGCGAAGGCGGCTATATCGCCGTGGTCGGCAAGCAAGGGCCGACCGCAATCTTCGACAATCGCGTCACGACCGTCGCCGACGGCAAGGACCTGCTCGGCGAACCGCATCGCGACTATCTGTTCGCGTCCGACGACCTGGTCCTGCCCCTGGCGGCCGCCGAAAAAATCAAGGCCGCGATGCCGGCCGAGGGCAAGTCGGGTGTTTACGCAGCCGAGCGGGATCTCTATTTCGCGCGCCTCACCGTCGAGAACGCGCTGCCGGCCGCCAAGCTGGCCGCTGAGTCCGGCCGTCCGGCATTGGTCGTGCTGTGGCAGCACAATCCAGATTTGACGCAGCACATGGCGGGATTGGGCACGATGCCCGCGATCGAAGCGCTCGGTCTGTGCGACAACAACCTGATGCGTGTGCGCGCGGCGATCGACTCGCTCGGCATCGGAGACCGGACCGACCTGATCGTCGTGTCGGATCACGGCTTCGCGACCATCAAGTTACGCGTCGTACTCTCGGACATGCTGGTGTCAGTCGGACTCAAGAAGTCGCACGACAGCACCGACATCATCGTCGCGCCCAACGGTGGAGCCGACTTGATCTATCTCTCGCCGACTGAATTCCCGACGCCGGAATCGCGCCGCCTGATCCTGCAAAAGATCGTCGACTTCGCCGAGGCGCAGGAATGGTGCGGGCCGATTTTCTCGCGCGAGGCTGCCACGCCCGCAGCCGATACCGTGCGCCACGGCCGCGTCCGGCGCGCGCCCAAGCCCAAGGCCTACCTCGGGTGGATCGAGGGCACCTTCAGTCAGCGCATCGTCGGTCTTTACAGTGAGTCACGCTCGCCCGACCTCGTAGTTTCGTTTCGCGAAGTGCCCGACGCGGACAATCGAAACCTCACGGGCCCCGCCAATCCCGCGTTTCTGATCGCCGGCGCGGGCCAGTCGTCGACCAAAAACAAATCAGCCCCGCTGGTGCATCCGGTGAAGGGCCTCGTTTATTCGGACTCCGGTCCCCGCGATACCTTCACCACCGGGATGGGGATGCATGGCGCCGCGGGCGAGCGCGAGATTCATAACTTCTGCGCCGCGGTGGGACCGGACTTCAGGCGCGGGTTCGTCGATCTCAACCCAACCGCCAACACTGACGTGGCGCCGACGATTACCCAGATTCTCGGCACGCTGCCCAACATTGGCCCGCGCGGTGTCGCGCCGACCGGGCGCGCGATGACCGAGGCGCTCGCCGACGGCCGCCACTCTGCCGGCGGAGCGCACGCGCAGGCCATGACGGCCAGCCTCGAGTTGCAGGGCGTCGAGGCGATTACGACTCTGCACGTCACGTGGATAGGTGACGAGCCGTATCTCGACGGGTCAACGGTCGAGCGCAAGCCGCTTGGCAGCTCACCGTAGCGCCGCTCAATCCAGCGCAGTGATCGCGCGGCCCCTCGTCTCGGGGAGTACCCAAACCAGCAGCGCGCCGGCGGTCGAGAAAATCGCGCCGAGCGACAACGTCGCGCCGAAACCGAAGCGCGCGCCGAGTGCGGCGATCAGGATCGGGGTGAAGAACTGGAAGCCGCGCGTGACGTTCAGCAACAGTCCCAGCGAGGTGTTGCGAATTCGCGTCGGCAGCATCTCGGAGATCATCGGCGCGACGCCGGACCAGATCCCGGTGCCGAATCCCGCGACGAACATCGCCGCAGCACCCAGCCCCGGAGTCGCGATCGCCCACGTCCACCCAATCGTCGGCGGTATCGTCCCGGCGGCCATCAGCAAACCATACGCGCAGAACGCCGGCCGTCGCCCGATGCGGTCGGCGACCCGCCCGAACGACAGGTAGCCGGCCA
>DASQHV010000270.1:0-2121 GCA_035631915.1 Candidatus Acidiferrales bacterium
GGCTCGCAGACCTGGGTCGAAGCGACCGAGGTGACCAAGGGACTGTGCGGCGACCATCGCCCCGGCCATTTCCGCGGCGTCACCACGGTGGTCGCGAAGCTGTTCAACATCGTCAAGCCGCACTACGCGATGTTCGGGGAGAAGGATTTTCAGCAGTTGCGCGCGATCCAGCGGATGGTCAAGGACCTCAACTTCGACCTCGAGATCGTGCCGATGCCGACGGTGCGCGAGTCCGATGGGCTCGCGATGAGCTCGCGCAACGCCTATCTCTCGGCCGACGAACGCAAGCGCGCGCTCAGCCTGAGCGCGGCGCTGGAAGCCGCGCGGAGCGAGTTTGCCGCCGGCGCGCGCGACCCGCGCGCGCTGGTGCGCGCCGCGTGCGCGGTGCTCAGCGCGACGCCCGAGGTCAGGATCGAATATATCGAGGCGGTCGATTCAGAATCGCTCGCGTCGATCGCGCGGATCGAACGGCCGGTGGTGGTCGCAATCGCGGCGCACGTCGGCAAGACGCGGCTCATCGACAACGCGGTCTGTGCGAACGGAGACATAGGTAACACTTTAATCCGGCAACATGGGTAACACTTTTTCTTGGCGCGACTGGGAGGAGGGCGAGGAGGGCTGCCCTCCTCGCCAGCTTGGTGAACTCCTTTTCAGCTTGAACGTAATTCGATCGATGATCGCAAGCGGCACCGGTCCGAAGTAAAGCTCGGCGTCGCCGGTGTCGGTTTCCTTCACTCCGACTAATTCGCCGATTAGCGGGGTGCTGAGGAAGATCAACTCGCCGGCCCATTTGATCTCGCCGTTGTGGCGCACGCGGCGCAGCTGGTAATCGGGCGGATAGACCGGATGGTCGAGTCGCGCCGGATAGCGGCGCTCCGACGGCGCGTAGTGCTGGGCGGGCGCGGTCTGCCCCAGCGCTTCATGGGGGCGCTCGTGGTTGAACTCGTGGCGGAAGCGGTCGAAGCGCTGTTGCTGTTGGGCCAGATTGGCGGCGGGCGGAGTTGCGGTTTCGGCCTTGAGGGTTTTATGCATCCGCTCATGGCGCCCGTTCTGCTCGGGCTTGCCCGGCTCGATCCGCTCCGGCGTGATGCCCAGCTTAATCCACCACACCCCGAGCCGGGTCAGGCCGCCAACTCCGGTCGAAGCGAAGGGCGGACCATTGTCCGAGCGGATCACGCGCGGCAATCCGTATTCGCGAAACACCCGCTCCAGTTGCGCGCGGCAGCGCGCATGGTCCGGCTGCGCGAGCCCTTGGGTGCACAGCAGATAGCGGCTGAACGCGTCGCTCACCGTCAGCGGATCGCAGCGCGCGTGGTCGGCGGTGCGGAACCAGCCTTTGAAGTCGATGCACCACACGTCGTTGGCGCCGGCCGCCACCGTCAGTGGGCCGGGATTGGGAACCGCATGGCGGCGCCGCTTGCGCGTCTGGCTCAGCCCCTGGCGCCGCAGCAACTCGCCGATCGTGCTCGCGGCCGGCCAGGCCTGCTCCGCCGCGCGCTGCAAGAGCTTGGCCCGCAGCTTCTTGGGCCCCCAGCTCGGATGCGCATGGCGCACGCCGAGGATCGCGCCAGCCTGTTCCGCGGAGATCGCCCACGGCACCCGATGCGGCGCCCGCGACTGATCGTGCAGACCCTCGGGCCCCTGCCGTGCCCAGCGCGCCAGCCACTTGTATCCGGTCTTGCGGCTCACCCCGAAGCTCGCGCACAGCTCCGTCATGCTCTGTTCTCCGGCCAACACCGCTGTCACAAATCGTAACTTCTCGTCCATGGGACAGATCTCCCGCCACGGCATCCTCCACCTCCTGCCATGGCATCTAATCTGTTACCCATGTTGCCGGTCCATTCTGTTACCTGTCCTGCCGGTTCGTACCGTGAGGGTCCCTCTATGTATTCTGCGCTCGTGAAGACCCGCTTTGCGGGCCCTCGCCCAAGGCGGCCAGAATCTGTTCCAGCACCCCCTCCATCTCGCTCAGCACCTGATCGTTCCAGAAGCGCAACACACGAAATCCGCGGTTCGTCATGAATGCGCTCCGCTTGCGGTCCGCTTCGATTTGCTCTGAATGCTGTCCGCCGTCGAGCTCGACCACCAGCCGCCGCTCCACACAGCAAAGGTCGGCGATAT
>DASQHV010000271.1:0-1902 GCA_035631915.1 Candidatus Acidiferrales bacterium
TGAGTCTTTCTCGCGCGCGCGATCGACCACGAAGCCTGCTTTGCCGGTCTGCTCGGGGATCAGGAAACTCTGATGCGTGCGGCTGCGCGACACGAGTTGCCCGGCGGCATTCGTTACCAACACTTCATTCACCAGATATTCTCGATCGCGTTTGAGGTAACGATCGATAATCACGGAGCGCGTCGTCAGTCGTTCGCTGACGGTCACGGGGGCGAACAATTCCCACTCCTGACGCGCGTGCAGATTGCCGTAGAGATTCGGCAGGTACCATTCGAGCGTGCGGTAAACGCCGTCGTACAGGATCAGCGCGGGCGCCAGCGGCCGGCTGAGCGGCGATTCGCCGCGATACCACGGATTGTCGTCGCCGGTGCCTGCGATGTACTTCGCGACGAACTCGGGCGTGATGTCGTACGCGGCGCCGCCGTAGTCGCGGCCGACGTAGACCTCTTTGCGATCGAATAACTCCATCGTCCGCCTCCGCCCTCGGCTAACTCTTCCGCTTGGCTTTGATCCGCTCGGTGAATTTCGCCGAGTCGATCACTGCGCGCCGATGGCTTCCCGAGCCGATCTGCTCAATCTCATCGAATGCGCGCACCGTGAACTCCAGCCGCCGGCCTTCGACTTTCGTGACTTCGGCCTCGGCGCGTACGCGATGTCCCGGCGGAGTTGCCGCCGTGTGACTCACTTCGATCGACATCCCGACAGAGCTCTCGCCGGCGTCGATGTATTGCTTGATCGCCTCGATCGCCGCCTGTTCCATCATCGCGACCATCGTTGGCGTGGACATCACCGCCGCCAGCGTCGGATCGAGATGACTCGCGAGATCCGCCTGCTCGACGGTTTTGCTGCAGCTTCCTTTGGCGCCCACCGGTATCGGCTTCATCGTGTCACTCCCCGCGAGCAGCGCCCGCCGCGCGCCTGAGTCCCATCGCGTCTAGCTTCCTGACCACCCACTCGACGCGATCGTTGCCCCAGAACGGCTCGCCCTCGACCATGAATGTGGGCACGCCGAACACCTTGTCGCGTTCGCCCTCCGCAAACGCCTCTTGCAACTCGCGCGCTCCTTCGCCCGCCGCGAAGCGTTTGAATCCGTCACTGTCGAGTCCGACTTCCTTCATCACGGCGTCGAGTGCGGCGCCATTTTCAATATCGAGCTCGCGCTTGAAGAATCGTTCGAACACGCGGTCGGAGTAGGGCCGGAACAGTCCATGCCGATCGGCCCACAAACCCGACGTCAAAGCCAGGCGCGAGTCGAACAACTTCTGCGGTCCGCGGATTATCAGACCGCGCGCATTCGCGAAGCGGCGCGCGTCCATGTAGAGGTAGCGCACCTTGCGCCACGAGCGCTCATCGCGATTTTCCAGCGGCCCGCCGAAGACCGCGAAGTCGAAGGAGAATGGAATGTAGCGCAGACGCACGCGATGCGATTCCATCAACGCGTACGCCGGCGCCATCGCAAGATACGTGAAGGGGCTCTTGTAGTCGTAGTAAAGTTTGATTTCGAGCAATTCGTCGGCCATGCGATCACCGTCGTGCAGGATTTACCACTCGCGCGCCGCGACAGAAAGTCCGCGCGCTACTGATTGCCGGCGTTGCGCCGCAGATACTCCAGGATCGCCTCGCGCTCATCGGAGGTGAGCGCCGGCAATCCCGCCTGCTGAATCTTCACTTCCATCATCGTGACCTGCGTATCCCACATCGAGGCCGTCAGCTCGCGCGGATTGTACGGCGCGTGACATTGGCCGCATCGATTGACGTATGCCTGCGCGCCGGGGCTGCCGGCGTCGGGCAGAGGCCGCGGCCCGCATCCCGCCAGGATGCATCCGGCCAGGACGCTCGCGATCAGTGCCGCTGCGAACGTGGCGCGTGAGAACCTCAACTGCGGTGACAGCCGTTCAAGTC
>DASQHV010000272.1:0-3934 GCA_035631915.1 Candidatus Acidiferrales bacterium
CCACCCCCGCGCCCCCGGCAGGGCCCAGCCCTGCACCCGGTGAAGGAAAGAGAAAAAACAGGATGCGGCCGCAGCGGCCTGTTAGAACCTTAAGCGCGAAGACGGGGGGTCGCAGTCAGCGGAGCGCTGCAAGTTCGTGTCATTCTGAGCGGAGGCTGCCGGAGTCGAAGAATCTCGGCGCGCGATCTTACGCGCGTTCCGAAAGGCTTCCCGGATCACTGTTACTCGTTAACTGGATATATGTTGAACGCGGTTTACCCACCCTGACGATAGGGCTACAGTTTCAGTAGGCGCGACCGCCCTCCGAATTCTCGCGCAGCTGAATCACGATGGCACTCGAACGCGACAAACATACCGCTCAACACGCCCTGCTGACGCTCCATGAGAGCCAACTGCAGGACCTGTACCGGCGGATGGTGCTGATTCGGCGCTTCGAAGAGAAAACCGCCGAGATGTACAGCCGCGGCAAAATCACCGGCTTTTGCCATCTTTACGCCGGCGAGGAAGCGGTTGCCGTCGGCTCGATCTACGCGCTCAACGACAAGGACTACGTCGTCTCGACCTACCGCGAGCACGGCCATTGCCTGGCCAAGGGCGCCGAGCCGCGCGTCGTGATGGCGGAATTGTTCGGCAAATCGACGGGAATTTCGCACGGCCGCGGCGGTTCGATGCATCTGTTCGACCAGGATCTGCGCTTCATGGGGGGCTACGCGATCGTCGGCGGCGGACTGCCAATCGCATGCGGCCTCGCGCTCTCGATCCAATACGAAGAGGGTCCCGAAGTGGTGTGCTGCTTTTTCGGCGACGGCGCGCTGCCGCAGGGTGCGTTTCACGAAACGCTGAACCTGGCAGCCCTGTGGAAGCTGCCCCTGGTCCTGGTCTGCGAGAACAACTTTTACGGCATGGGCACGATGGTGCAGAACGCGATCAGCCAGGAAGAGCTGTACCGCTTTGCCCAGCCGTACAAGATACCGGGGGTGCGCGTGGACGGGATGGACGTGCTCGAGGTTTACGCCGCGACGACCGAGGCGGTTGCCCGCGCGCGCGAGGGCGACGGTCCGTCGCTGATCGAGGCGGTCACCTACCGCTTCCGCGGCCATTCGATGTCCGATCCGGTCGAGTACCGCTCCAAGCGCGAGGAGCGAATCTGGCAGGAGCGCGATCCGATCAAGAACATGCGACGGCGCTTGCTGACTGAGAAGCGCGCCACCGAAGCCAGGCTCGACGAGCTGGAGCAGGAGGTCGGCGCCGCGATTGACGACGCAGTCAAGTTTGCCGACGAAAGCCCGCAGCCCTCGATGGACACGCTGGGCAAGGGCGTCTACGCGTCTGAGGATTAGGGCGGGCCGATGGCGCAGATTACCTACCGCGAAGCATTGAACCAGGCGCTGCGCGAAGAGCTCGATCGCGACGAGCGCGTGTTCATCATGGGCGAGGAAGTAGGCTACTTCGGCGGCGCATTCAAGGTCACCGACGGGCTGCTCGCGGTTTACGGCGAGAAGCGCGTGCGCGATACGCCGATTTCCGAACTGACTATTGTCGGCGCGGGTATCGGCGCTGCGATGGGCGGGCTGAAGCCGGTAGTCGAACTGATGACTATCAACTTTTCCTTGTTGGCAATGGATCAAATAGTCAATAGCGCCGCGAAAATACACTTCATGTTCGGCGGCAAAGCCAAAGTACCTATAGTCATTCGCGCGCCGCAGGGCGGCGGACATCAACTCGGCGCGCAGCACAGCCAGAGCCTGGAGGCGTACTTTCTCCATGCCCCGGGCCTGCGCGTCGTCATCCCGGCAACTCCCGCCGACGCCAAGGGGTTGCTGAAAACAGCTATTCGGCAGGTCGATCCGGTGATGTTCCTGGAACACGAATCACTATACGGCGTAAAGGGTGAGGTGCCCGACGATCCTGAGTACTTGGTACCGTTCGGCAAGGCGAATGTTATTCGCGAGGGCAAGGATCTGACTATTGTCACGTACTCGAAGTGCGTATACGACGCGATTCACGCAGCCGAGGCGCTGGAGAATTCCGGCATCGATGCCGAGGTGATCGACTTGCGCACACTGAATCCGATGGACATGGAGACCGTGCTCGTGTCGGTGAAGAAGACCGGCCGGGCGATTGTCGCCTATGAGGGTTGGCGCACCGGGGGCGCGGGTGCGGAAATTTCGGCGCGCATCACCGAGGCGGCGTTCGACGCGCTCGATGCTCCGGTCGTGCGCGTCGCGGCGCTGGACACCCCGATGCCGTACAACAAGAATCTGGAGCACGCGTCGCTGCCGAGCGCCGGCGATATAGTCAAAGCGGCCGAACAATTGATGTAGCAGCGACACATCCTGAGCATCCGATCGAGCAAGTGCCCTCATGAATAGCGAAATCACGATGCCCAAGCTTTCCGACACGATGGAGGAAGGCAAAATTATCCGCTGGCTGAAGCGTCCCGGCGATAAGATCAAGCGCGGCGAGGCCATCGCGGAGGTCGAGACCGACAAGGCCGACATGGTGCTCGAAGCGTTCGACGAAGGCGTGCTGGAATCAATCAAGCTGAACGAGGGCGAGAGCGCGGCGGTCGGCGCAGTGATCGCGACATTTCAAGCGGCGCAAACGTCGAAGGTGTCGAGTGCGAAAGCCGAATCGTCAAAGGCGACCGAGAAGGCCGCGGCCCCGGCGCTCAAGCCGGTCGAGATCAAGCGGAAATCGATTGCGCCCGCAGCGGTCGTCAGCGCCGCGAGCGACGGCCGCGAAGTCCATCCGGCGATGAGCGCGCATCCGTCGGCGGCTCCCACAGCCATCGCGGCGCCTCCGCCGCGAAGCGCGGAACCGGCACCCTCTCCGCTCCGCGTTGACGAAACTGCCGACGGCCACAAGCTGCGCGCGTCGCCGCTGGCCCGTCGCGCCGCCGAGGAAGCGGGCGTGGATCTCGCGCACGTGCGCGGCACCGGACCCGAAGGCCGCGTGACCAAGCGCGACATCGACAATTTTCTCCGCGAGCAGCAGCTATTCAAGTTCCGCCGCCTGGTATCGCCGCGCGAAGGTGCGCCCGGCTCGCGCGAGGAACTCTCGGCGATGCGCAAAACGATCGCCAAGCGGATGGCGCTGTCGAAGCGCGAGATTCCACACTTCTACGTCACCGTCGAAGTCAACATGGAAGACGCGGTGCGCCTCAAAGCGTCGCTCGAAGCGACTGAGCTGTTTGAGGAGACCGTCACCTACAACGACATCATCGTGAAGGCGTGCGCGCTGGCTCTGGGACGCTATCCGCGAATCAACGCGAGCTACGCCGACGAGGGCATCGTAATCCATCCGAACATCAACATCGGCGTCGCGGTCGCCGTCGAGGACGGCTTGATCCTGCCGGTCATCCGCGAATGTGAGCGACTGTCGCTGCTCGAAATTTCCCAAACGGCGCATCGCCTGGTCGCCAAGGCGGGGCGCGGCGGTTTTACTTCGGACGAACTCTCGGGCGCGACGTTTTCGATCTCCAACATGGGCATGCTCGGGATCGAGCACTTCGCCGCCGTGATCGTTCCTCCGCAGGCCGCGATCCTGGCGGTGAGCGCAATCAAGGATCGGCCAATCGTGCGCGACGGGCAGCTCGCCGTCGCGAAGACGATGATGATGACGGTATCGTGCGACCATCGGATTGTGGACGGCGTCGTCGCGGGCCGCTTTCTGCAGGAGCTGAGGCGCTTCCTGGAAAACCCGGCGAGTTTGCTGGTGTGAGATCGCAGCTGCGCGCCGCCCAACCTCGGTAGGACTTCGACCAACCTCAAAAAGGAAATTCAGCTTGGCCAACTCGCGCTACGATCTTGTCGTAATCGGCTCCGGACCCGGCGGCTACGTGGCCGCAATTCGCGCCGCTCAGTTGAAGATGCGCGTGGCGGTGGTCGAGCGCGATCGCCCCGGCGGCGTGTGCCTCAACTGGGGATGCATC
>DASQHV010000273.1:0-13627 GCA_035631915.1 Candidatus Acidiferrales bacterium
GCCCTGATTTTGATCGGGGGATGGTCGGAGCGAATCGCGGTCCGCGGATTCCACACCGTCGCCGGATGGCTGATGTGCACGGTCGCGACCTGCGCGATGGTCGTCGCGAGCCGCCGGATGCCCGCGTTCAGCCGCGTCGAGATCAATTCGCACGAGGCGGCAGAGGCGAATCCGGCCGCGATGTACCTGGTGCCGATGCTCGCGATTTTGCTGGTCGCGATGCTCTCCTCAATCGCGGCGACCAGCTTCGATTACGCCTATCCGCTCCGCGTTATCGTCGTGGTGTCAGTTCTCTGGTTCTATCGCGACAAGTTGTCCGAGTTTTCCCGCTCGATCTCGGCGTTCTCGGTGATGCTCGGCGGCGTCGTCTTCATCGAGTGGATCGTACTTCAGCCGAGCGCCCCCGCTGTTTCCGAGAATCAAGCCTTCGCCACCGGCCTTTCCGCGATGCCCCCGGCGCTCGCTGCGACCTGGCTCCTCTTCCGCATCGCGGGCGCAATCGTCACGGTGCCAATCGCCGAGGAACTCGCGTTCCGCGGCTACCTGCTGCGCAAACTCGTCAGCGCCGACTTCGAGCGGGTCGATTTCGCGCGATTCACCTGGCTCTCGTTCGCGGTGTCGTCAGTGCTGTTCGGCATGATGCATCGCGAGTGGCTGGCCGGAGTGATCGCCGGGATGCTCTTCGCCTACGCGATGTACCGGCGGGGCGCATTGCTCGACGCCGTCGTGGCGCACTCCACGGCCAACGTGCTGCTCGCCGCCTACGTGTTGACGACGCATCGCTGGTCGCTCTGGAACTAGTTTCGCGGCGAACTCTGACTCTGTTTTCGTTGGATACTCAGAGCTTCATTCATGATGACGGCGCAGTCTGGCTCGGAAACTGGAATCGGTGCCTGATTAGCCAACGCCTGACGGATTTTTTTTGCGCAGTCTCCGTCAGGAACAGGCACAACTGCATCTCCGACATTGACAGCTGTTGATGGGGCCGTCATCTGAATGGCGTTCGAACCAGTATTCGCCGGCCCCGGACTCGCGGCCGGTGTAGGTTCATTTTGCGATGAAAGGGAAGGTGTGGGAGTCAGCGTAGGCTCCTGAGCGTAAACATCCGGCACGCAGAGTCCCGCCAATACTCGTAGCAGCGCGAACATGGTTGACCGCGGAATCTTGATTGCCTCGGCTTCCTGAAGCTCGGCGCGCTCCACCAGCGTCGACCACAGTTTTGCCGGATCGCTGAACACCAGGTCCGCTTTGGCGGGCACGATATACCACGCGCCGGCCAGCGACTCCGCGTGCAGCTGATCGTCGAGCCATTGCGCGCGCCCGAGGAACACCCGCAACTCGGTGAGCGCGGGATTCTTCACCGCCTCGGCCTCCGCGCCAGCGTCGATGCTCGCGTACACGTCGTCGAAGACGTGCACCGTGTGCGGTATCGGCTGCGCCGCCCGCAGGATCAATGTCGCCTCGTTGAGGGCGACCGGGCCGCCGAAAAATGCGGTGTCATCCTTGTTCTTCAGCGCCGCGGAATCGGGAAACAGGTTTCGAATCGGCACCGCGCTCGGCTTGTTCAGGATCACACCAGCGACCAGCGGAAACTCGACCGACGGGATCAGCAGGATCACCGAATGCGCGAACATCGAATCCGGCATCGCGCGCGTCGCGACCAGGAAGTGCGGCTCCTCCGGCGCAGGCCGCGCCGTTTCACTGGCCAGGCTCGCCGCGGCAATCGCGATCGCAACTGCGGCGGCGCTCGCGACTATCGCAATTCGACTATTCTGTCGGCGCGACTCGCGCATAGCCGATTTTACGCACAGCGCGCCCGAAAAAAATATCCGCCGAAGATGCGGGGCTCGCGCCCCGCGCCCCCGGCAGGGCCCAGCCCTGCACCCAAGGCAGGAAAAAAATAAGGATGCGGCCGCAGCGGCCTGTTAGAAAGTTTGGGCGCGAGGACGCGAAACAGGTCAACGTCGAGACCGCGTCATCCCGAAAGCAGGCTCTCTCTTTTGTCATTCTAGAGCGAAGCGAAGAATCCCGGCGCGCGATCTTACGCGCGGTCTGCTGCCTCGCGCGCCACAGAAAAAGGACGCGCGGCCCGCTTCAAGCGGCCCCGGAAAATGGCGAAGCCCGCCTGCTTCTCAAAAGCAGGCGGGCTTCGCTCCGAACGCGAAAGCAAAAAATCCGGCCGACTACGGACAGGACACCGAAAGATGGAACGAGCCGTCGGTCGGGACCAATCCGGTCTTGTCGAAGGTCTGCACGACCACCGAGTCGACGTCGCCCGAGTCGCCCGAGACGTTGATAAAGCCGACCAGCGGTGCGGCAGTTCCCGTGTCTCCGAGCGTGGCGACGTACGCACATCCGCTGACGTCGCGCGCGAACGTCACGTCGTAGAGTCCGGCGCTGGCGCGACTACCCGTGACGGCCCCGGCTGAGCTGTGCGAGCGCTGAACGGCGCCGGTTGCGCCATCGACGACCGCCCAGTTGCTTTGACTCTCTAGTGTGGCGACCTGTCCCTGCAGCGTCGCCACCTGTCCTTGCAGTGTCGCGATCAGGCCTTCATCCGCCTCGACTCGATCCTCGAGGCCCGGCAGCCCGCCGGCTTGCGATTCACCTCCGCCCGGCCCGCCGGGTCCTCCGCCCTTGCCCTTTCCCGCCGCAAAGGCCGTCGAGCTCAGCGTCGCCGCGAGCAGAAGTCCGCCTACGATGATCAGAAAATTTTTCACCTACTGTTCCTCCTGTCATAGAAGCCGCCCCAAAATCCCCACGCTTGCGGGCCAGGCCGGCTCCGTGAAGTGCGAATTGCCCGACAGTGAGCAAACGGCAGGCCAGTGCTCTATCGACGAACTAATGCGCCATTTACATGGCCGACAAACGATTACGCGCCATGCAATTCGAAAATCCGAGTGCGTAAATCTTTCATTCTTCCCGCCACACCGCCGGATTGTCGTGGCGATTCGTTGTCATCGCGATCCTGCTGCGCGCTCTGGGAGGAGCGATTCAATGCGGGGCTCGCGCCCCGCGCCCCCGGCAGGGCCCAGCCCTGCACCCGCGCGAGGAAGAAAAAAAGGATGCGGCCGCAGCGGCCTGTTTGAAGTTGCGGGCGCGAGGACGCGAAGTACAGACGGCACCTCGGCGCGGGCATCGCACTCTTTGTGTCATTCTAGAGCGGAGTCCGCGAAGCGAAGAATCCCGGCGCGCGATCTTCCGCGCGTTCCGCGATTGTTCCTTTCCGCGCCGAAAAAGATCCGGGATTCTTCGCTTCGCTCTCGAATGACACAGGGACCGGACGCGGCTCGGCAGGCGTGCGCGGAAAGCTCTCTCAAGAATTGGCGCGCCCGGAGGGATTCGAACCCCCAACCCTCAGATCCGAAGTCTGATGCTCTATCCAGTTGAGCTACGGGCGCCCCGAGGGTTTCCGCAATGCGCGGCGAAGTGGCGGGGCCGCGCCCAGCGAACTTCGGGAGTCTAGGCGCGGTCGTCGAACGGTGCAACGGGTGCCGCCGACGCTCCCGCCCGCCCTCCGATTGCCTCGTAAGTTCGGGCACTTGACTCGTTTGGCGGGGGCATAGATATTGTGACTGACTGGTCAGTTTATGAATACATCAAATCCATCTCAACTGAAGGCTACGCCGCACGCTGTCCCCCTAACCTCCAACGGAAGGTCCGCGCCCTCGCCCCTCCAGACGGAGCAGATTCCCAAGCGCGAACGCATCCTTGCCGCCGCGCTCGCGCTCTTTGCCCACGAACCCTACCAGGCTGTCACCATGGACCGGGTCGCGGCCAAAGCGGGAGTCGCCAAGGGCACGCTCTATCTTTATTTTCCGTCCAAGGACGCGCTCTACCTCGGCGTGCTGAGCGACGGACTGGACACCGCGTACCGCACCTACCAGGCGAGCGCCGACCCGCGACTGCCTCTGGTCGAGCGGATGCGCCGTTCGATCGCGGTCGCCGTCGAGTTTTACGATCAGCGGCGCGACTTCCTGCAATTCTACGCCACCGAGGAGCCGCGGCTGGCCGAGGCGCGCAACCGGATTATCGAAGGCTCGCGTGAGCGCGGCTTCAACTTTTTCTCGTCGTTGATCGAAGAGGGAATTCGCAGCGGAGTTTTTGCGCCGGTCGATCCGCGCCTCGCGACGTTTGCGATCCAGGGCGCGATCCGATCGCTGCTGCTCTACTACGGGACGAGCCGGCCCGTATCGGAGCTGAGCCGCGAGCTTGGCGGCCTCTTCCTGAAATCGCTCGCCGCCAATTCCGTGCCGACCTTCAAGCCGGTGAATCTGTAGTGCTCCGCACCCTGATGCGGCGCGCGCTCCGGCTCGCGATCGTCGCCGGACTGGGCGCCGGTTTCTATTTCTTCGGCCGCGCCTACCTGTGGCCGCCGGAAGACCGCACGAAGATCCAGGCGGTCGGCATGATCGAGGCGCCCGAGGTGAATATCACCAGCCGCATCGCGGGCCGGATCAAGCAGCTCAACCTGATCGAGGGCGACCGCGTGCAGAAGGGACAGGTCGTCTGCCAGATCGAGGATATCGATCTGCGCAATCAGCTGGCGAAGTCCCAGGCCGATCTCGCGCACGCCGAGGCCGACGTGGCGCAGGCGCGGCGCGATCTCGGGCGCGACGAGCAGTTGTCCAAGGAGCACGTGATCGCGAACAAAGTCCGCGACGACGCGATCACTGCCGTGCAGCAGGGCGAGGCCGCCGTGCTGAGCGCGGCGGCCAACGTGAAGTTTTACGAAGACCAGCTGGCGGATACGCAAATCAAGTCGCCGGTCGACGGCGTCGTCGTCAGCAAGGCGCTGGAAGTCGGCGAATGGGTCACCGCGGGCGTGCCGATCCTGACTGTCGACGATCTCTCAACCATCTGGGCCCGCGTCGACGTGCAGGAGACCGACGTCGGCACGCTGTACGTCGGCAAGTCCGCGCAGGTCGAGCTGCCTACTGAGCCGCCGCAGATTTTCACCGGCCGCGTGATGGCGATCGGACAGGAAGGCCAGTTCGCCACCGAGCGCGACGTGCGCCGCGGTCATCAGGACATCCGCACCTTTTACGTCAAGGTGCAGGTGTTGCAGGCCGACGGCCAGCTCAAGCCCGGCATGACCGCGGAGGTCACGTTTCCAAGGAACGATGGAACCCGAGTCACCAGCAATACAAACCAAAGAGCTTACTAAGCGCTTCGGCAAGTTCACGGCGGTCGACAAGGTCAGCTTCGAAGTCCGGCGCGGCGAGGTCTTTGGCCTGCTCGGCCCCAACGGCGCCGGCAAGACGACGATCGTGCGGATGCTTACGACGCTGCTGCCGCCGAGCGATGGACACGCGTTCGTCGCGGGCTTCGACGTGGCGCGGCATCCGCGGCAGGTGCGCGAACGTATCGGCGTCATCCCGCAGGCGATGACCTCGGACCTCGATCTCACGGGTTGGGAGAACGTCGATATCTACGGTGAGTTCTTCGGGCTTTCCCGCCGCGAACGCCGCGAGCGCGGCGATCGCCTGCTGCGTCTGGTCGGAATCAAGGAGCGCGCGAACGATCTCGTCGCGACCTATTCGGGCGGGATGCGCCGGCGGCTGGAAATCGCACGCGGCCTGATTCATTCGCCCGACGTGCTGTTTCTCGACGAGCCGACTATTGGCCTTGATCCGCAGAGCCGCCGCGCGGTGTGGGACCTGCTCGAAACGCTGCGCAAGGAGAGCGAGATTACGATCTCGCTGACCACGCACTACATGGATGAAGCCGAGTCGCTGTGCGATCGAATCGCGATCGTCGACGCGGGCAAGATTATCGCGCTCGACACGCCGGTGGGACTCAAGTCGATGGTGCCGGGGTCGGACCGGATCGATCTCGAAGTCGAAAAAAATCCGGCCGCAATCGCCGAGCTGCTGGCGCCGATGCCGTACCTACGCTCGGTCAATCGTGACGGCGGCAACCGGCTGCAGCTCTCCGCCAACGACGGCGCGCACGCGATTCCGATGATCCTCGACGCGGTCGAGCAGGCCGGCGATCGCGTCACGTCAATCACGGTCCAGAAACTGTCTCTCGAAGACGTGTTCATCCATTTTACCGGCCGCACCTTGCGCGACGAGCCGGCCAAGAAGGTCAGCATGCTGGTGGGGGCCGGGATGCCCCAGCAGCGCTGAGGCGGGCAACGGACAACGATGTTCGGACTCAAGTTTCTCGCGATCATGCGGCGCGATCTGAAAAAGCTGACGCGCAATCCGATCACGCTAATCTCGGTGATCCTGATGCCGATCGTTTACCTCGTCATCATCGGCAATTCCTTCCAGGGCCAGCTGAAGCATCTGCCGATCGCGATCGTCGCGCAGGACCACGGCCTCTACTCGCGCCGCCTGGTCGAGCAACTGCTCGCGCTGCAAGCCGGACCCAAGACCGTCGACATCACGTTCGAGAGCGACCCGGGCTACGCGATGAACGCGGTGCGCGACGGCCGCTTCAAGGGCGCGGTGGTAATCCCGCCCGACTTCAGCCACGACGTGGCGGAGGGCCGCGTCGCGCAGGTGGGGCTCTTCACCGACAACGTCGACGCGATCAGCTCGGTCACGCTGGAGGGCGTGCTCGCCGAGGCCGCGGCGACGATCAAGATCAGCTTCGTCACCGCGCGCGAACCCAAGCTCAACCAAATCTCGCTGCGGCCCAACTGGCTGTTCCCCTACGTCGACTACGACCGCTCGCTGATTCCCGGCGTGATCGTGATGGCGATCTTCATGGGCTCGCTGATGTCGGGCGTGTTCAACTGGGTGATGGACAAATTCCTGGGCGTCACGGAGTGCTACCTGGTGACGCCGCTCTCGCGCTGGGACATCGCCGGCGGCATCCTGGCGAGCGGCGTGACCGTCACGAGCATCGCGGGCGTGCTGGTGCTGTTCCTGGGGCTATTGATCACGCGCGGAAAAATCGAAGGCGGTCCCGTCGCGCTGCTGACGCTGATCGGAATCATAGTGGTCAGCGCGACCGGCTTACTCGCGATGACGTTCTCGCTGCTGGGCCGCGCGGGACATCCGCGGCTGGTCGGCACCTTCTCGGGATTCCTCAACGTGATCCTGTTTTTCCCGAGCGGTGCGATCTACCCGGTCGAAAGTTTCCCGCCGTGGCTGCGCGCGTTCGCGCGCTACAATCCGGAGACTCACTCGGTCAGCGCAATCAAGCAGATACTTTTCAAAGGCGCCGACTTCGCCGCCGTCAGCGGCGACATCATATTCCTGCTCGGCTTCATGGCGCTGATGCTGGTGCTGGCGAGCGTCTCGTTCAAGCGCACGCTCTAGCGGCGACCTGACTCTGCGCCCGCAATCGCGTAGAAAAGTCGTCTGAACCCAGCGGGAAAAGCTGAAGAGAGGGCCGAGTAAATGGACACGTCATCCAGGGATCCGGGTAAGGGTTACTTCTCGGATGAAAAGTTCAAGGCGCTGACGAAGATGGTAGAGCACTATCACAGCGAAGCGGAGAAGTGTGCCTCTGCTCGGGCATACTACGCTGCTTGCATCATGATCGGCGCCGCATTCGAGGCGTTGCTGCTTCAGGCGCTCAGCATGTTCAGCGACGAGGTCGCGGAAGCCGTTCGAAATCTCCCGCGGAGGCCGAGAGGGCCAATTGACCATTGGAACCTCGATGAACTGATAAAAGTTGCGATTGTCTTGGGATGGCGGCCTCCTCGCCGTGGACCAGACCCGGTAGAAGCTGGCATCGGTGAACTGGCCGATTTACTCCGGCGACTTCGAAACGTGTCCCATGCCGCACGGCATCTGCGCGAGCCGGATGAGGCGCCGCTCAAAGTCGAAACCTACCGCGCCGCTTACGCGATTTTTGATTCAGCGCGCGATTGGCTTTCGATGAAAACGAACAAGGGCCCGCGGAAAAAGCCGTCGCGATAGCACTCCGGGAAGTGGCGCGATTTCCGCGCGCGGCGCCGCCTATTGTGTCATTCTTAGCGAAGGCCGCCGGAGTCGGCAGGGGCCAGCCCCTGCACCCAATGCTGGAGTGCCACGGCAACCTAGTTCAGGCACCTAAAACGAGGAGCGACGCCCTCTTTGTGTCATTCTAGAGCGGAGTCCGAATGAGTAGCCGCAGTGCCGGCTGCCGCGTGCGCGCTCTAGAATGACAGAAGGAGCGGACTCCGATCAGAATGACAGAGAAAGCGAACCGTCGTGCGTCGTGCGTCAGCTGTCGCGGGCGGACTGGGTGCGCGCGAGTGCGTCGGCGATCACGCGGGTCAGTTCCGCGATCGACACCGGCTTCAGCAGGCACAGGTTTGCGCCTGCCGCGCGTGCGGCTTCGGTGGTGTCAGGTGCGTTGTGACCGGACATCACGATGATCGGGGTCAGCGCGGACTTGCCGCGCGCGTGACGAACGATTTCCAGGCCGCTGTTGGTCGGCAGACTGAGATCGGTAAGCACCAGGTCGATCGGCTCGGCGTCGATTATCGCAATCGCTTCGACCGCGTCGAACGCTCCGATGCATTCATGACCCGAGCGTCGCAGAAGCCGCACGTACGCGTCGACCAGATCGCGTTCGTCGTCAACGACTAAAATCCTCGGTCTCCCCATCGCAAACTACCGGCGCACCGTTGTCGTCGGCGAGGTCGCCGCCGGAGCCGCACTCGCGGCAGCATACGTTGAATTTGCCGCAGGCTGTTCAGCGTCGATCGGCTCGACGGGCGCGGACTCGTCGATCGCGGGCAGCGTGATCGTAAACGTCGCGCCCTTCCCAAGCTCCGATTCCACCGCGATGGTACCGCCGTGGTCGCGGATTATCCGCTGACTCAACCACAGGCCGAGTCCGGTGCCCTTGGGCTTGGTCGTGAAAAATGGTTCGAAGAGTTTTTCCAACTGCGCGGGCTCGACTCCCGCGCCGTCATCGGCAAACGTCAGCTGAATGTAGCCGGGGCGTGAGGGCGCCTCCGCGGTTGAGATCCGCACCACCCGCGCGCCGGCGTCTCGTGCGTTCATCGCCAGGTTGATAAGCACCTGCTCCAATCCCGTCACCTGGCCCATCACGGGCGGAATCGAGCGGTCAAGATTGGTTTCGAACTTGGTCTCGCCCGGGCGGGTTTCGGCGGCGACGATCAGCAGCGCGTCTTCGATCGCGACGTTCATGTCCATCGGATTGCGCGCGCCGGGCCGTTGGCGGGCGAGCGACAGCATGTTGTGCGAGATGCGGCTGGCGCGCTCGACGTTGCGCTGCAAGACCAGCAGGTCGTTGCGGGTTTCGGCGGCCAGCTCGATATCTCCCGAGAGCATCAGCTCGAGCCGCGAGCCCATCACGGCGAGCGGGTTGTTGAGCTCATGCGCGACGCCCGCTGCGACGGCGCCCAGCGCGTTGACCGTTTCGTTGCGGCGCGCCTCGCGCTCCATCGCACGGCGCTCGGTGATATCCGTCACGAATGCGATCACCAGACTGCCGCGCGGCGTATCGACCACGTTCAGGCTGACTTCGGCGGGAAACTCGCTGCCGTCGTTGCGGCGGCCGGAGATCTCCATCCCGCTACCCATCATCCGCGAGCTCGGCGCCAGGAAAAATTGCCGCCGATGTCCCTCGTGGCGATCGCGAAAGCGCTGCGGCAGCAGCATTTCGATCGGCTGACCCACCAGATCCAACTCGTGGTAACCGAACATCTCGAGCCCGCGCGGATTCACCTGCCGGATATGCCCGCGAGCGTCGGCGGTGATTATCGCCTCGACCGAAGACTCGAAGTAGCCGCGCGCGTGCGCCAGTGCGTCCTCGCGGCTGGTGAGCGAGAGCCGAATCGTCTTCATGTAGCGGATGGCGACCAGGTAGAGCAGCAGGGCGTTGACGCTGACGAACATCAGCCGGTTGAGCGTGTACGAATGCGCCGGCATCAGCGAGAGCACCTGGTCCGAGATAGCGACCCAGACGAGTCCCGCGACGGCGTAGTAGAGCGCGATTCGCGCCGGATGGGTGCGCGACAGCGCAACCTGGGCGGCGCCGACATGATGATGCGGCGGATGGTTGGCGGCTGGATCTGCCATCAGACCCGTACTGTATTCTTTGGCGCGCGGGCAAGGTAGGTGGCGGAGCGTCCGCCCTGCCCGCCCTGACGGAGCGGCTAGTCGGCGGATTCGGTCGGCTGACGGGCAGATGCGAGTGCGGAACGCTCTGGGCGAGAATCGGCAGACGCCGCGGCGTCGACGTCCGCAATCGGGTTCGCGATATAGGCGACGCAGAGCACGCCGCCGTCGGCGCCGCGGATGGGAACCATGGTCATCGCGCTCGCGACTTCGGTCCCGTCGCGGCGCAGGTTCACGGTCGGAAATCGCGGCACCACTTCGCCTGCCAACGCCTGCTCGTGCAGGAGGCGATGCTTGTCGCGCAAACCAGCGGGCAGCAGGGCCTCGAAGCTGCGACCGATGATTTGGTCGTCCGCGTATCCGTAGAGCGCGCGCGCCGCTGCGTTGATGGCGATGATCGTTCCCGCCGGGCTGACGCTGTGGACTCCCGACGGAAACGATTCCACGATCCGCGCCATCAGCTCATGCGCGTCTTCGCGGCGCTTGCTCTCGAACGCGGCGCCGGCCACTGCGGTTATCTCGTCGAAGCCGTCGGGCTTCAGCAGGTAGTGGTAGATTCCGTACTTGAACGCGCCCGCCACCACTTCCTCGCCGCCGTTACCGGTCAGAAAAATCACCCGCACGCGCGGCCATCGCTCGCGCACGCGTTGCAGCACCGACAGCCCGTCGGTCCATCCGAGCCAGTAGTCGGTGACGACGACGTCGCAGTTGTCGCACTTCAGTGATTCCTTCAACTGATGCGGATCGTCGGCGTACATGATTCGCGCCTTGGGAAACGAGTGATGCAGGCGCGCCTGAAGCAGCATCAGGTCGGTCGGATTGTCTTCGACAACCAAAAGAATCATCGTGGACATCAACTCCGGTCGGGATCCTGCTCCACGCCTGCCGCGCGGGATTGCGCGCGAGCGTCCTCAACCACTCCTGCGAGCTAAAAGCAATCAATGTGCCGTGAGCGGCGGGCGCAGTTGCTCGGCAATTTTCGCCGATAAACGACGACGATCGCGAGCGATTGCTCGCGCACGGCCTGTGCGGTGTTGTCGAATAGGCCGGGAGATACCACGAGTGTCCCGCGATGGAACACTCGGGGCGCGCGGCCGGAGCTCGCGTCGCGGCGCTAGTGCGCCTTCTTCAGCATCGGCTTCTTGGGCTTGGGCGGCCGTCCGCGACGCCGCTTCTCGACGCCCGTGGACTCCAGCTCGTCCTCGTCGGGACCGAAAGCGCTGTCGATCTGCACGTCGTCGTCAGTGGCGGCGCGAACCGGATCGACGTGCTCGTCCGCGTCGTCGGCGACCACGATATCTTCCGGCGCCGACCAGCGCGCGCCAAACACCTTTCCTCCGCCGCCCTGCCCGCTGCGCGCTTCGTTGTTTATTTCGTGCTGACAGTCGACGCAGTATTGCGCGAACGGCACAGCGTTGAGCCGCGCGAGAGGAATCTCGTCGCCGCATCGCGCGCACGTGCCATAGACGCCCGCGCCCAGCCGCGCGATCGCAGCGTCGATCGCGCCCAGGCGCTCCTGCGCACGATCGAACAGCGCCGCATGAGTCTCGACTTCGGAGAGCGAGCGCGCAACGTCCATCTCGTCGGCCGGCGGTTGACCGCCGTTGCCGCGTTCCTGTTCGCGCATCAATTCCTTGACTCGCGCCAGTGTCTCGACGCGTTCCTTTGTGAGCAGTTGTTTGAGCGCGTCGATTCGTTTTCCTTGCGCGCTGACCGCCGTGTGAACCATCTTGGTCTTTTGCCTCTTGGCGGTCTTCACGGGTGCTGCTTTGTGGACAGGGCGCTTGCGAGCTTTCATATTGAAGGACCCTTTCTGGAGAGATGGCACCGCTCAATCCGCCTGCGATCTAACATGAGCATTGATCGTGCCTCTCGCCAGTATCAAAAGACCGTGCCAACTCAATATTCTTTTCGCACTTGGTTCAAGACCACCGAGCCTTCGCGCTGCAATTAATTCACTCCGCGCCGCATTCCGGGATAACAGATACGTTTTAAATGCGGCGCAGGATGCAGTTTGCAGTTGGTTCGCAACCGCCCCGCTCCGCTTGTTTCCCCTTATACTTCGCGGCTTCGCGCCCTTCGCGACGGCATCTGCATAGCCGACAATCGCCGCGATGCCGCATAGTTGAGCAGCACCTGAGTTGAGTCAACACTACCAGCTTCGCATTTTTCCTAGAGATTTTTGCCTCCAACACGGCGTATCCATGCTGGCACGGAGCGTGCTCAGCCAGCAGCATCCCCGGTTCGCCGAAGCGAGGAGGGCCATTTTGCATGTCCACACCCCTACCAGACAAGATCCCAAGCGGACTTTCGACTCAAAATCAGGTCTTCAGGGAGTGTGCCGGGCCCGACCCGTGGCTGAGCGCGCGTTTCGAACCCGATTTTCTGGTTCCGGTTCAGTTTTTCGATCTGATCCGCCGCCGCTCGATGCTCGACGGTGAGACGCGCCTGGTATTCGCGGTGCTGGAGGACGCGGTCCGATGCTATGTGAAGTCCGGCGCCTCGGCGCGGCGCTCCGACCGCGAGCAATTCGATGAAGTTCAACGATGGTTCCACGCGGAGGTCGGAACCCGGAGTCCGTTTTCGTTCGAATACGTGTGCGACGTGCTTGGAATCGAGCCTGCGGCGCTGCGCGCGAGACTATGCTTGCTGAGCGCGAAGGATTTGCCGACCAAGCAGATGCGCTCCGTGGGGCGGCGTCAAGTGGTTCGCGCGGGTCGGTCCTCCAGAAAACGGGTGCGGCGCGGAGAGTCCGCGCCGGCCGGAGCGCGCGGCGGAACACAGTCACCGGCGCGAGCACTCAGTGCCGCAGGTCCCGACTGATGGCTGCGAGGCGCGACGGCGCGCGCGTGCTGTGATCGCGATCTGCAGGTGGCTTGGGGTGAAAGAGGTGGCAGATGGGCATGGCGATCGATCTGGATGCTGAACTGAACTCGCCGCGGGGAGCGATCGTGCTCGCGGGCGGTGACGCTACCGGGCTCCGCACGCCCGAACCGGCGTCCAATCGCGACGTTCCGATCCAGTTCTGCGCGCCGACGGGTGACGAGACGATGCTCGAGCAGACGCTTCGCCGCGCCGCGATTTCGATTCCGCCGTTGCGCACGCTCACCGTACTGAATCGCAAGCACGCAGCGTTCTACGCTCCACTGGGCGCATCGATCCCGACTCGCAACCTGGTCGTGCAGCCCTCCAATTGCGGAACGGCGGGCGCAATCCTTTACGGGCTGTTTCGTCTTGCCGCGCACGAGCAGGTCGCGTCGGTTGCGATTCTCCCGTCGGACCATTGCCTGAGCGACGAGCGCCAGTTCATGCGCCACGTCAACATTGCGTTCGCCGCCGTAGAAGCGCGCCCGGAATTGACCGTGATCCTTGGCATGGCGGCGCTTGGCCCCGAGTCGGGCTACGGATGGATCGAGCCGGGCGATCGAATTGCAGCGGGCGAGACCGAGGTGCGCGCGGTCAGGCGTTTCGTGGAGAAGCCCTGCTTTGCCGACGCGGTCGATCTGATGCGCGGCGGCGCACTGTGGAGCAGCATGGTCGTTGTCGCGCGAGTCTCGACCCTGCTCGGTTCGATCATGATCGCGGAGCCCGAC
>DASQHV010000274.1:0-1518 GCA_035631915.1 Candidatus Acidiferrales bacterium
CAACGCCGAGATCAGCGCGCCGATAACGAAGTTGGCGCGGAGCACCGCGGTCGAGGGCGTCAGCAACTGGAACTCGGGGCCGAGCAATTGACCGCCCGGAATTCTCGAGAACGGCGAGTAGTAGTTGAAAACACTGGGCGGATAGAGAAGCTCCTGGCCCAGTCCGTAACCGTTGATGTATTCCGCGAGAAAATTTCCGGGACCGAGCGTTGCGTTCAGGGCACGCAGTATCGCCGTCGCGAACAGCACCGGCTCGCGCAGATGACCGCCGGTCGCACTCGGACTGCCCGCGTCACCCTGGCGCGCCTCGGGATCGAGCAGAATCGCGCGCACGACCGCCGACAGGTCGCCGCGCACACCCGATCCGTTGTTCGCGAACACCGTCGCGATTCGCTGGATATATGCGGGGCTCGGATTGCTGGTCACCAGATGCTGAATCAACCGGAGCGCGATGAATGGCCCGACGTTGGGATGGTTGAACACGATGCCGATGGTCTGATCGAGATCCTGTTCGGCGCTCTGGCCGGCGGGCAGCGCCTGCCCGAATACGGTCTTCACGTCCATGTCGTGATTGCCCTCCGTCGGCACCATCGCGCCGACGAAAAATTGCGGATTGTGCGGCAGCGATGGAAAGTTCGGCAGCGGCGGATAGGTCCATCCGGTGAAGACGCGCGCGAGTTGCTGAATTTGCGTCTGATCGTAGGTCGGAATCGTCTGGCTGCTTTGATCGAGTTGCGGCGATCCGTCCGCATTCAGCTTGATGGTCCCGATCGTGAACAATTGCAGAAATTCGCGCGCATAGTTTTCGTTGGGCAGCGTGCCCTTGTTCGGATTGGGCTTGTCGTTATCGACCATGTCCAGGTAGTGGCCCATGGCCGGCGACAGCGTGACCGCTTTCATCAAATCCTTGAAGTTGCCGAACGCGTTCTGCGAGAGCAGGTTCAGGTACGGCACCATCCCCTGCACCGGAATCTTCAAGCCCGAGATGACAAACACCTGGCCGAGCGCGAACGCAACGCGCTGGCGCAACTGGTCCGGCGCGCCCATCGCATTCAGGATGAACTGCGCCTGCGCGTAGGTGTTGAACGATTGGTTGGAAGGCGCGCCAATCAACGTGGGCGGCGTCGAGAGCTGGGCGCTCAGCCACGAGTCGATTCCAACTTGCTGCAGCTCGACGACGTCGGCGGTCGTCGGTCCCCAGCTGGCCTGTTCGAGGAATCGGAACGCGGCGGCATACGACACCTTTGGCTTCGCGACGGCGACCGTCAAAGGAAACGGCGGCGTCAAAGTGTTGTCGCCGTTCTTGACGACGATTGCGAAAGTGTTGCCGGCGATCGGATTGAGCGTTGCCGTGGCGCTGAGTTTCTTCGAACTGAAATAGCGCGTTTTCAGCGGCGCCCCTTCGAGCATCACCACGGCGCCCTGGATAAAACCGGTGCCTTTGAGGATCAGATTGGCGTTTCCGAACTTGAGGTTCTTCGGGCCGATTGAAACGATTGACAGCGGTGCCGGACCGCT
>DASQHV010000275.1:0-14873 GCA_035631915.1 Candidatus Acidiferrales bacterium
CACGATCGCAGACGGACGCATCGCGCGCACGCCCGCGACGTCGATCGCGTCGTTACGCTTTACGATAACGTCGGCACCGAGCTCGCCCAGGTACTGCACCAGGTTGTAAGTGAACGAGTCGTAGTTGTCGATCATCAACACGCGCAGCTTTTTTTCGATGGTGGGCATTCTACTGTCCTCGACGCCGGCGCTAGCGCCGCGCCGCCGTTTCGAATTCCTTGGCGGCCTGCAGCGCGCGCACCATCGCGCGAGCCTTGTTGACCGATTCCTCGAACTCCGCGCCCGGGTCCGAGTCTGCGACGACGCCGCCGCCCGCCTGGATGTACACGCGGTTGTTCTTGATCAGCAGCGTGCGCAGCGCGATCGCCGTGTCGGTGTTGCCGGTGTAGCTGAAATAGCCGACCGCGCCCGCATAGACGCCGCGGCGCACCGTCTCGAGTTCGTCGATAATTTCCATGGCGCGGATTTTTGGCGCGCCCGACACGGTGCCTTGCGGAAACGTTGCCGCGAACGCGTCGAAGCAGTCGCAATCCTCGCGCAGCACGCCGGTCACGTTGGACACGATATGCATCACGTGCGAGTAGCGCTCGACGACCATCAGTTCCGTCACCTTGACCGAGCCGATTTCGGAAACGCGGCCAACGTCGTTGCGCCCGAGGTCCACCAGCATCACATGCTCAGCGCGCTCCTTGGGGTCGGCGAGCAACTCGGCTTCGAGTTCGCGGTCCTCGGCCTCGGTCACGCCGCGCCGGCGCGTGCCGGCGATCGGCCTGAGCGTGATCTCGCGCCCCTCGACGCGCACCATCACCTCCGGCGACGCGCCGACCAGCGTGTGATCGCCCAGCCGCAGGTAGAACATGTACGGCGACGGATTGATCGTGCGCAGACTGCGATAGATGTTGAACGGATGGGCCGTGAGCGGCGCCTCGAAGCGCTGCGACGGCACGACCTGGATTATGTCGCCGGCGGCCACGTACTCCTTCGCCGCCGAGACCATCGCCATGTATCCTTCGCGCGTCTGGTTCGACGCGATCGTTGAGTCGTTAATCGTCACGTTGCTGGGAGTGTCGAGCGACGGCGGCACCGCCGGACGCTTCAGCCGCTCGATCACTTCGTCGATCTTCACGCGCGCGCTCTGATACGCGGTGCGCGTTGTCGCGAACTCCTCGACGGGGACGTTGGCGATCACCTTGATCGTCTGACGCACGTTGTCGAAGCAGAGAACGGTGTCGGTGAACATCACGTAGAGGTCGGGCGTGCCGAGGTCGTCGTGCGCGGTCTCGGGAATCTTTTCGAAGCATCGCACGATGTCGTAGGCCAGGAATCCGACCGCACCGCCGAAGAAGCGCGGCAGCCCCGCCAGCTGCGGCGCGCGCAGGCGCTTCACTTCGGTGCGCAATTCCTCGAACGCATTCGTAACTGAGCGCACTTCGACGCCGCGTCCGGGGCGAATGATGTCCATGCGGTTCTTGCGCGCGCGAATTACCATCGCGGGCTCAGAGCCCAGAAACGTGAAGCGGCCCCACTTCTCGCCACCGCGGACGCTCTCGAGCAGGAAGGCGTAGTCGTCGCGCGCGACCTTCAGAAAGGCCGAGACCGGAGTCTCGAGGTCGGCGGCGATTTCCTCGTAAACCGGGATCAGGTTGAATCCCTTGGCCGCCAATTCCTCGAATTCTTTTTCGCTCGGTTGGAGCATTTCGCTTCCTCACATTCTCGATTCCGAATCCGCGCCCGGTTTCAAGTCGCGGCCCGCCAAAAAAGCAAAGGGCCGCCGGACTTTCGCCCGCGGCCCTTCAGAAATCGGTTTTGCGATGAATTACAAAGCCGGCGCGCAGGCGGGTGCATCGACGTGCCAACGCCACCATCCTGCGCAGAGTACTCGGCTCACAGAATCCATCGTGCGACTAGTAATCCATACGGCGCGACCGCTTGTCAATCGTTCATGTTGCGACGCCAAGTGCGCCGATTCAATGCGAGGTCGTGTAGGCCTGCTTGTATTGCTCGCGCAATTTGTCCTGCGCCGCTTTCGCTTCTTCCTGCGAATTGTACGGGCCGACGCGCACGCGATACCACGTCTGCCCGTTGAGCGCGGTTTTCATTTCCTGCGCGTTGTAGCCGAGCGTCTTCAGGCGCGAGACCATTTCGTCCGCGCCGCTCTTGTCCATCACTGCTTCGATCTGAATGTTGTACGGCGTGCCGGTGCTCGGCGGCGTGACCGGTGCGGCTGCCGCGACGGGCGGACGCGCCTCGGGAGCATCTTCGTCAGTCTCGGGCGCGGGCGGATTGATTGCGCGAGCAGGCGGTTTCACGCGCGCGATCGCCGCTACCGACGGACGCGCGGCGGGCGACGCCGCTGCGACTGGTGGCGCCGGCGGTCTGATGGTGCTGGGAGATACTGCCGCGGATGCAGCGGCTACCGCAGGCGTGCCGGCGCTCATTGACGAGGCCGCCGAGGCCGGAGTCGAGCCGCCGACCGGCGCACTCGGCATCGGATAGGTCGTCGAGATCTGGCTCAGATCCGGCTGGTTCTGCCGGAACATCTCATGTCCCGCCACCAGTCCGAGCGCGAACACCGCGCCGGACAATGCGACCAGCCCGATGAATATTAGGAACGCGCCACCCGCCCTGATTTCAAATCGCATCCCCCGCCCTCACATCCGCTCCGGCGCACTCACGCCGAGCAAGTCGAGTCCTCCAGCAATCGCAGCCCTGAGAATCCCCGCTACGAACATCCGCGCCACGCTCAGCTCGCGGTCGGGACCAATTATACGATTGGCGGGCTTGTTGTAGTAGCGGTGGAACTCGCCGGCCAATTCGAGCAGGTAGAACGGCACCCGATGCGGCTCGAGCGCCTGCGCCGCCGCGGTCATCACATCGGGCAGCGCGAGCGCGCGTCGGGCGAGATCGAGTTCCTCGCCGCCCAGCAGCTCGAGGTTGACGTTCGCCGCGTCGGCGGGCATCGCAAGACCGGCTTTCTCGGCCTCGCGAAAAATACTGGCCAACCGCGCGTGCGCGTACTGCACGTAGAACACCGGGTTCTCGGGCGCCTGCTTCTTGGCGAGTTCGAGGTCGAAATCGAGCTGGCTGTCGGACTTGCGGAACAGAAAGAAAAACCGCACCACGTCGGCGCCGACCTCGTCGATCAATTCGTCGAGCGTTACGTAGGTCGCCTTGCGCGTGGACATCTTGACCTTCTCGCCGCCGCGCGTGAGCGTCACGAACTGGTAGATAATCGCGCGGATGGTCGCGGTGTCGTGGCCCAGCGCCTTGACCGCGGCCACGACCTGCTGATGCTCTCCGATGTGGTCGGCGCCAAACACGTCGACGATCAAATCGTAGCCGCGCTTCAATTTTTCGATGTGATACGCGATGTCGGGCGTGCGGTAGGTCGGCTGGCGGTCGCTTCCAGAGCGGACCAGCACCGCATCCTTGGGCAGGCCGAGCGGCTCGGCACGCAGCCATACTGCGCCGTCCTTCTCGACGGTGAGACCGCGGTCTTCAAGCCCGCGCAGCACCGCGTCCACCACGCCGTCTTTCATCAAATCCAGTTCGTTGGTGAAAACGTCGAAGCGAATCTTAAGGCGCGCGCAGGTCTCCATGATGCCCGCCATGATCGCCTTGACCGCGGCCGCGCGAAAAATCTCAACGTCGGCGACGTTCAGCAGTTCGTCGCCGTGCTCGGCCTTCATCGCGCGCGCGATGTCGCGGATGTACTCACCCTGGTAACCGTCCTCGGGCAGCGGCTTCTCGACGCCGAGCTCATTCAGATAGCGCGCGCGCACCGATTCGCCGAGCAGCCTCATCTGGCGGCCGCCGTCGTTGAAGTAGTACTCGCGCGTGACCTCGAAGCCCGCCGCTTCGTACAGGCGCGCGACGGCGTCGCCCAGCACGCCGTTGCGGCCGTGGCCGACGGTGAGCGGGCCGGTGGGGTTCGCGGAGAGGAACTCGACCTGGATTTTCTTTCCCGCACCCGGCCGCAGCTCCCACCCGCGCGGCTTCCAGAATGCCGCCCCAGACGCGGCCGCGGCGCGCATCTCGGCATGCCAGTACGCTGGCGCCATGCGAAAGTTGATGAAGCCGGGGCCCGCGACCGAGACTTCGCTGATTTCGGGCGGCAACTCGATGTGGCGCTTGATCGTCTCGCCGATTACTTTCGGCGCCTTCTTCTCGGCGCGCGCCATCGCCAGCGCGACGTTGGACGCTATGTCACCGTGCGCCGGATCCTTGGGCGACTCGAGGCCAATCACCGGCGTGGGCGACGAGAGTTCGCCGGCGGCGCGAGCCCGCTCGATCGCGGCGCCCAGGATGGAGACGATCTGTTCTTTCATCGGTGAAGTTGCAGAGATGATGTGAGCAATCGTGCCAGATAGCAGCCCCGGTGTTAAGGCGGCGCGCTTCGGCTTGACGATCGTCGCGCGGCGATGCGAACGTTTCGGCCAGAGGAAATCGAAAATGGAACTCGGTCTCGGTGGCAAGATCGCAATCGTAACCGGCGGTAGCAAGGGTATCGGACGCGCCACTGCAATCGGAATCGCGGCGGAAGGCGGCTCGGTACTGGCCTGCGCGCGCGGCAAGGAAGCGCTGGACGAAACCGTGGCGCTCGCACGGCGCAATGAATCGGGACGCGTCGAAACATTCCAGGCCGACTTGACCAGGGTCGACGACGTGAAGCGCGTCGTCGCGCGATGCATCGACATGTTCGGCCGCGTCGACCTCCTGGTCAACAACGCCGGCAGCGCGCGGCCCGGCGAATTTCTGAAAATCACCGACGACGAATGGCTCGAGGACTGGACGCTCAAGTTCTTCGGCTACGTGCGGATGGCGCGCGAAGTCTTTCCGCACATGCAGCGCCAGAAGGGCGGCGTGATCGTAAACCTGATCGGCACCGGCGGGCTCAGGCCCAGCGGCGGCTACATGGTCGGAGGCGCGGCCAACGCTGCGCTCAATCATTTCACCAAGGCGCTGGCCGACGAAGGCGCCAAGCATCGCGTGCGCGTGGTGGGCGTAAATCCCGGGCCGATCCTCACCGACCGCCTGCGCCTGTTCACCGAACGCGCCGCGCGTGGCCGCGACCTGAACGACGTGCTGGCGCGGATGACGCCGCTCGGGCGTGCGGGAAATCCCGAGGAGGTCGCGGACCTCGTGATGTTCCTAGCGTCGGAGCGCGCGGCGTTCATCCACGGCGCGAACATCACGATCGACGGCGGCGCAAATCCCGGCCTGATTGGGTAGTTTGCTTCAGCTCTTCTTCCCGGGCCACCCGGGATCGTTCGACAGCGTCGGATATCCCGAGCCGAGCTGGATCAGCACGCCGTGCGACGAGCGCGGCGAGATGAACGCCTCGTACGACGTCGGCGACCATTCCGTCTCATCGACGACTCTGACGCCCTGCTCTTTCAGCTCCGCGGCTTTGCGCTTCGAGTCGGGGACGTTGAAGGTCAGGTGATGCATCCCCTCGCCGCGCTTTTCCAGAAATTTGTGCAGGAAGGAATTCGCGCCCAGCGGCTCGAGCAGTTCGATCGTGAAGCCGTTCAAATCGAAGTTGGCCAGCGTGTAGCCGGCCGCTTCGCTGGCGGTCTCGAACAGGAAGGTGGCGCCGAGCACGCCTTCAAAAAATTTGCGCGCCTCGGCGACGCTCTTCACCGCGATTCCGATATGGTCGAGTCTGCCGATCGGTCGATTTGCCATCGCGACTTTCTCCGCGTTTGATTTGACGTGATGTCGAATATGATCGAATAGAGATTGCCATGCCAGCGAACAGGAGCAATGCGGCGGCGGGCGCGCGATGGGAGTTGCCGCCGATCGTGAAGGTCTACGAGGCGCTGGGCGCAGTGGGCGACGGACGCGTGCGAATCGAGGACGCGCGGCGCGCGACCGTCACGTCGTCGGACGGGTCGAAGGTTTACGAAGTCGAGACCTCAACCGACGGCCGAGAAATTGCCTCGAATGACAATGCGTCGTACTGGCAGGGCTACCTGGGTTATCCCGCGATCGCCGTGCTGATGGCGCGCGGACTCTACCGCCCGCCCGCCAACGTGACCGACGCGCTGGCGGGAGTCGCGTGGAAGGATCTCAATCGCAAGTTCAAGAACGACTACGCAAAAACGCTCGCGGAAGTCGACGCCACGCTCGAACAGTCCGGCCACGACCCCGACGCCGTCCGCTCCGAGGCCGAGAGCGTGCTCGCGTTCATTCGCGCGTTGGGCCCGGTGCGCGGCAAGCGGAGTCGCCCGCCGGCGGAGCGCGCCGCGTCGGCACTGCGGCTCAGGTAGCGCGGCGAGCGCCGCCAGTCAGATTGTGAGATCGCTTACTGGCAGGTGCCGCTGACCGACACGTTGTACGACTGCACGATAAAGAAATCACGCACGCTCAGCTCGGTGGCGACGCCCGACACTTTTCCGGTCGCGCAGTTGCCCAGTAGATTCGCCAGCGCGGACTGAGTGAGTCCGCTCGGCGCCGTCAGATGCAGTATTCCGAGATCGCTCGCGTTCGCGCTGATTGCCGCGCCGGCGCCACCACGATCCGAGACTGAACTCGACTGCAAGAAGATGCATCCCGACAAGGTCACGCAGGCGGCGAGCAGCAATGCTTGGATCCGTTTCATCGGTCGGAAGTCCTCCTCGTTCCTCACACCCCCCGCGAATTCGCGATGGTATGCTGCGCGGCAAAACAGAGTCAATCGAGCGGCTTGCAGAGCTGTAACAATCGCGCGTCGTCCGACGCGGCCTGCTCAGTCCACGTGCAATCGCGCCGCCAGCCGGGAGAAGCGCAGCCGCTCGTCCTGGTTGCGCACCGCCTGCTGCAACGCGCTGCGCGTGCCGACCAGCACGCATACCCGCTCTGCGCGAGTGATCGCCGTGTAAAGCAGGTTGCGGCGCAGCATCAGGTAGTGGCTCGAATGCACCGGCATCACGACCGCCGGATACTGGCTGCCCTGGCTCTTATGCACTGAGATCGCATAGGCGAGCGCCAGTTCGTCAAGTTCCGACAATTCGTATTCGGCGTGCGTTTCCTCAAACGCCACGCTGAGCCGCGCTTTCGCGGTATCGATCGCAAGAATCCGTCCGATCGATCCGTTGAAAACTCCCTTGTCATAGTTGTTGCGCAACTGGATGACGCGGTCGCCTTCGCGCAACGTTCGATCGCCCGCGCGCAACTCGCGCCCGACGGGATTCAGCAGAGTCTGCAGCTCGCGATTGAGCGCGTGCGTGCCCAGCGGTCCGCGATTCATCGGCGTCAGCACCTGGATTTCGCGCGGGTCGCTGATTCCGAATCGGCCGACCAGCCTCTGCTGCACCAGCTGCTTGATCGTGGCCAGCACGTCCTCGGCGGCGTTGCGCTCAAAGAAAAAGAAGTCGCCATCGGCGTCGTTGGCGACTTGCGGAAACTCGCCGCGATTCAGCCGATGCGCGTTGGCGACGATCAGGCTCTGCCGCGCCTGCCGGTAAACCTCGCGCAGTTGCACTACCGGCACGAAGTCGGACGCGATCACGTCCTTGAGCACGCTGCCCGGCCCGACTGAGGGCAGCTGGTCCTTGTCGCCGACCAGCAGCAGCGAGCAGTTCGGCATCAGCGCCGCAACCACGCTCGACGCGAGCTCGATGTCCATCATCGACGCCTCGTCGATAATCAGGTAGTTCGTGCGCAGCGGAAATTCCTTGCCGCGGATGAAGCCGCCGCTCTCCGGCGAGTATTCGAGCAGGCGATGGATGGTCTTGGCGTCGTGTCCCGCGGCCTCCTGGAGCCGGCGCGCGGCGCGTCCGGTGGGTGCGGCAAGCGTCGGCTTGAGCCCCACTTCGCCCAGCGCGACCAGCAGCGAACGCAACAGCGTGGTCTTGCCGGTGCCCGGACCGCCGGTGATCACGGTGACGCGGCTCGACAGCGCGAATCTGAGCGCGCTCTTCTGCTCGGCTGAGAGTTCCAACTGCGACGCTCTGACGGCCGCGTTCACGGCGCGCTCGGCGACCTCCCGGCTCATCGCGCGACCCGCGTTCAACTCCTTTATTCGCGTGGCTACGTTGACTTCGGCCTCGTGCAATCGCGCTAGATAGACCGCGGTGTGAGCGCCCGCACCTTCCTGCTCTTCAGCATCGCCCGGCGTGCCGGTTTTTTCGACGACCACTTCGCCAGCGGCTGCAAGCTCGTTCACGGCGTCGCGCGCGAGGTCCGGCTCCATTTCGAGCGCGGTGCGAAACTGGCCCTCGAGATATTCGAACGGCGAATAGACGTGGCCTTCGTCGGCCATCCGCTCGAGCAGGTAGACGACGGCGGCGCGCGCCCGCTGGATCGAATTGCGCGGGATGCCGAGTTTTTCCGCCACCACGTCGGCGGTGCGGAATCCGATACCGTGAATCGTGCGTGCCAACACGTACGGATCGTTCCTGACAACTTCCAGAGCCGACTTGCCGTAGAACTTGTGAATTCGCCGCGCGTGCGCAGCCGCGATATTGTGCCCGCGCAGAAACACGGTCAACTCGCGCAGTCCCGACGAGTCGCGCCACGCCGCCGCGATTTGGCGCGCAGCCGCGGCGCCGACGCCCGCCACCTCGCGCATCCGCTCGGGTGCGTTGTCCAGCACCTCGCCCAGGCTGTCGCCGAAGTGCTCCGCGATTCGACGCGCTAGCACCGGGCCGATGCCCTTGACCTCCGACGCCAGGTAGCGCTCCAGCGCGACCGCTCCTGCCGGCCTGAGCGTTTCGAAATCGACGACGTGAAACTGATCGCCGAAGCGCGCGTGCTTTTCGAAACCGCCCTGCGCCCGAATCGTCGAGCCGACTTCCAGGCCGGCCAGGTTTCCCACCACCGTGACGCGCCGGGAGTCGCCGTGCTCTCCCGCCACCACCACCACCGCGACCGAGTAGCCGTTGTTCTCGTTGACGAACAGCACCTGGTCGAGCGTGCCCTCCAGCGTCTCGCTCGCGTTTACGATCCGTGCCACGCAATGAGAATTACGCGCAGCGCATGCCGCGTCCAGTTGGATGCGGGCGGCGCGTCAACAGGTCGCTAAACTTCGATCGTTTCCCAGTGCCCCTGACGGAAGCGCCACGTCTTGATCGTTGAGCGGACGAGGTAGTCGGCCAGCAACGACCACCAGATGTAGTTGATGTTGCCGTGATTCAACGTAATCAAAATCGTGAGCGCCAGGCGCATCCCGTAGAATCCCGCGAGCGAGCCGTACAGCGGGAACTGCGAGTCGCCCGCGCCGCGCAGTGCGCCGGTGATCGTCCAGTCGATCGCCATCAGCGGCTGCGCCGCGGCCAGCGCGTACATGAACTGCACCGTGTACTCGATGACCTGTTTGTCGTCGATGAACAGCGCTGCGATCTGGTGCGCGAACACGATGAAGAGCAGCCCCATTGCCGACATCAGCACGATCGACATGCCCGTCGATTCCCATCCCGCCCGGCGTGAGAACTTCGGGTCGCGAGCGCCAAGCCCCTGCCCTACCAGGGTTGCCGACGCCGCCGAAAATCCAAAACCGGGTAGGAACGACAGCGCCAGGATTCGCACGCCGATGAAGTACGCGGCGATCTCCTTGGGCCCGTAGCGCGCGACAAACCCCACGTAAGCCACGAAGCCGAACTGGATCAGCAACTGCTCGATCGCCGCCGGATTGCCGACGCTCAGGATTCGCCGCCCCAGTCCCAAGTCGGGACGCAGACGGTGCCAGCGGAAATTGAGCACCATCCCGTCGATCGACAGCGCATAGAAAAACAGCACGCCGCCGATTGCGATCGCGAGCAGCGTCGCCACCGCCGAGCCGTCTACGCCGAGTTGCGGGAAGCCAAATTTGCCGAAGATCAACACGTAGTTGAGAAAGATCGCGATCACGTCGATTATCCCGCCGATCCACAGCGGCGTTCGCGTGTCGCCCGCGCCGCGCAGCGCCGACGCGCACATCAGGAAAATTCCCTGGAACGGCTCCGACAGCATCACCACTTGCAGATAGCGCGCGCCCATCTCCGCCATCTCGCCCTTGACCTGGAATACGCTCATCAGCGGACGCGCAAACACGATCACCGGCACTGCGACCACCGTCGAGACGATCACGCCGAAGATCACCGACTGCTTGAGCACCTCTTCGGCGCTGTCGCGATCGTTCGCGCCGATATACCGCGCCACCAGCGCGACAGTGCCGGTGCCGACCGCCGCGATCCCTGCGCGCACGGCGCCGAGAATCTGCGTGGCGAGTCCCACCGCGCCCACCGCGTTGGCGCCGAGCCGTCCCACCATCAGCATCGAGGAGAGACCGAGAATCGAGTCGAGCCCGAACGAAAGAATCACCGGCCACGCGAGCGCCCACACTTCGGCGCGCATCCGCCCGATGGGCGGCAACGTCATCGCGACGCTGCCGGGGACCTCGGGGACCGACTCGAGAAACTCCGACATTATTCTCAACACTCTCGCCAGTACGTTGCAGGCTAGTCAATGGACCCTGCGCGCGGCTCACGCTCGCGACGCGCAAAGATCGTGCGCGCGTGCGAAATCCGCTATATGTCGCGCGGTGCCGAATCCTGTGACAGACACCTCGCGCGCCGCCGGCGTATCATCGACCCAAGCCGAATCGTCGCGCCGCCGGACGTTGATCTTCGCCGGCATCGTCGTCGCGTCCGCCGCCATCTATTCGTTCCGGCTGGGCACCGATGCGCTCGGCGCGAGTGAGGCTTACAGCGCGTGGGCGGCCACGAAGCCGACTGTCGGCGCAATTTTCCGCATCCCGGTCCTGCACGATCCCGGCAAGCAGGTCTTCTACTACGTCGTGTTGCACTTCTTCACGCGAATTTTCGGCTCAAGCGAAATTGCACTGCGCTCGGTCTCGGTTGCGTTTGCGATCGCGAGCGTCGTGCTGGTGTTCGCGCTGGGCCGCGAGCTGTTCGATGAGGAGACCGCGTTCGCGGCGTCGCTGATGTGGGCGTTCAACCCGCTGGCCGTAGTGTTTGCGCATCGCGCACGGATGTACTCGATGTTCATCGCGATCGCGCTCGCACAACTCTGGATGCTTCTTCGTGTGCGCGACCGCGGCGGCATCGCACGGGCCTTCGGATGCGGCATCGCAGGCGCCGCGCTCCTGTACACTCACCTGGCCGGCGGGCTATTCATCGGTGCCGAAGTCACGATGCTCGCACGCGAGTATCTCCGCGGGCGGCGCAGTCCGATGCCGTGGATTGCCGTCGCGATAACGCTCGCGCTGTTCGTGCCCTACGTGCCGGTGGTCAGAACGCAGAGCGCAACGTTGATTGCGGGTCACTGGCTCGATTGGATCGGCGCTCCGTACGAATATCCGCTCGCCGTGAAAGCGATCGTGCTTGTTGCAGCGGGCGCGATCGCTGCGTATTGCGTGCTGGGGCCGAAGTTCGAAGCCGGCGCCGACGAGCCCTATCGATGGCTGTACGCGTGGGCGATTCTTCCGGCGCTGGCTCTGGGAGCGGGCTCGATCGCAATTCGCCCGATGTTCAATCTGCGCTATGTAGCGCCCGCGACAGCGGCACTCGCGCTGATTGCATCCGCCGGAGTCGCGACCGTCAGCGTCAAGTGGCGCAATCTTATGGCGGCCGGTTTCGCGCTTTCGTGCCTGATCATGTTGCCGTTCGACCAGCCCGTGCCGCAGCCGTGGCGCGACTTCGCGCGCGAAATCGCCGCTGAAGGGAGCGACTCGCAGCCGGTCTTCTTCGAAGCGGGGTTTGTCTCGAGCGGCGCCGCGGGGATGGTGCCAAACGACGGATTCCCCTTCGGCTACTACTTGATTCCGTTCGACTACTACTTCTCTGGGCGCAATCCGCGAGTCGCGGTGCCCGGATTCGATCCCGCGTCGGCACGCGCGACGATCGAAGCGCGGGTTTCCGCGGCCGGCGGCGGATGGCTGGTGAGCTGGAAGACTGCCGACGAAGCAAAATCCGAGCTGCCCGAGCCGGCGCGATTCGCTGCGATCGAGAAAATCCGCGGCGATCGGCTCGCCCTCTACCGCATCACGCCCGTCGGAAAATGACCGCGGCGCCTACGCCGCTTTCGACGTTGCCGGCAGGGTCATCGATCCCGCGCCGACCCGCACCGGCAGGATTACCAGACTGAAGCCGTACAACTGGAGCCAGTTCTGCAGTTCGAGCGCGGTGTGATTGTGCAGGAAACGGCCGATGAAGCCTTCGACCTCGTCGGAGAAAATCAGGTTGCCGGCAAAGAACACGACGTGCGGAAACTCGTGCGCGACTTCCAGGCAAAGGCGGCGCAGCTCGATCACGACGTCGGGCGCAAGTCCCGCACGCAGCTCCGGATGCAGGCCCAGGTCCGCGGCGAACTGGCAGTACTCGTTCAAATCCTCGGCCATCCGGTTCTCAAGTTCCTGCACTTCTTCGGGACCCTTCAGCAGCGCCGCGTCAACTTCTCCGACGCCGATGAAAACAACGTTGCGGAATTCGGATTTGAACAGTTGCGTGACCGCGATAAGGGTCGCCAGGCCCAGCCCGTTGTAGCCGCTGACCAGGATTGCGGCGGTCGGCGCGTCGGGATCGCGCTTGGCCGGCTCGCGCTTCGGGACGGAATAAAGTTTGGGCAGGATGTCGGCCTCGAGCTGCTCGATCGCCTTCGAGACGCGCTCGTAATGGCTCCGCACCATGTAGCACGCCAGGATCAGCCCGCCGGTGATCACAATCGTCACCCATCCGCCCTCATTGAATTTGAGCGTCGTCGTGATCACCAGGATCGTTCCGGTGAACATGGTGCCGATGCCGTTGATACACATCTTGCGGAGCCATCGCGGCTCGGTCTTGCGCTCAGCCCACCAATGCGTCGTCATGCCCAACTGCGAGAGCGTGAAGGTCACGAACACGTTGATCGCATAGAGCACGACCAGCAGATCGACTTTCGCCTCGGTGCCGATGAGCAGCGCCACCGCCGCCAGCCCGATCGCGACGACGCCGTCCTGCGTCACCAGCCGCGCGCTCAAATTCGAGAAGCGCCGCGGCAGCCAGCGGTCGGTCGCCATCGTGGCCAGGACTCGCGGCCCGTCGACGAATCCGGTCTGCGCCGCCACGAACAGCAGCGCGCCTTCCGTGATCAGCGCGAACGCGATGATCAGCGGGCCGACCGACAGGCCAAGCATCGTCCAGTTCGACGCGAGCCGCTCGAACATCACCGCGTTGAGCGTCTTGCCGGTCTGGGGCTCGACACCGAGCAGCAGGTAGCCGAGCAGGATTCCGCCCGCGACGAACGCGAGCGACAGCGCCATGTAGATCATCGTGCGCTTGCCGGTCTCGGCGCGCGGCTCGCGCAGGATTGGCAGGCCGTTGCTGACCGCCTCGATCCCGGTGTAGGTGCCGCCGCCGAGGCTGTACGCGCGAAAGAAAATCACCGCGAGCGCAAGCATCCCGATGCTGCTCGAGCTCGCGTGCACTTCCTTCACCGCGTGGCCGACGATCGACGGAAATTCCGGCGCGCGGCTGACGATCGCATAGCCGACCAGCCACACGTGCATCACCATGAACGCGATGAATATCGGCAGCAGCGACAGCACCGATTCCTTGACGCCGCGCAGATTCATCACGACCATCGCAACCACCACCGCGATGCACAGCCAGAACTTGAACGGCAGCCACGCGACCGGCAGAAAACTGAATATCGCGTCGGCGCCGCTCGCGATCGAAATCGAGATCGTCAGCACATAGTCGATGACCAGCGCTGACCCCGAAACCAGCCCGAAGTATTTGCCGAGCAGCTTGGTTGCCACCAGGTAGCCGCCGCCGCCGGTCGGGAACAGGTCGATGGTCTGCGAGTAAGATGCCGAGATGACGAATACGGTCAGCGCCATCAGCAGCGCGAGGAAGACCGCCAGATACTGGTGATGCCCCAGCGCAAGAAACGCCGCCTCCGGCCCGTAGCACGACGAGCTCAGCCCGTCGGACCCGAGGCCGACCCACGCCAGGAACGCGACCAGCGACAGGTTATGGAAGATGTGCGGGTCGCGGACGTCGCGCGGCGGTCCGATCAGGACGTCGCTGAGCGTTCGTTTGCCCGTTTTGTCGTTGTTGACGCCGTTAGTTCTCGGACTGGCCGGTTTCGCGCCGCCGGTGATTGGTGAAGTCATTTGGTTTGGTGACAGGTTCCCCCAGTGCAATTTGCAAATCTAAGGGAAACTTGAAGGTTGCGCAAAGCAATGAAGTGACGCAACCGGCCACTCAAACCGAATATGACGCCCGTTCGAGTCCGAGCTGATAGCGCGCCGCGTCGATCAGGTTCTGCATCAGCGCCAACACCGTCATCGGCCCGGTTCCGCCCGGGTTGAGCGTAATCCAGCCGGCGACGGCCTTCACCGCCTCGAAATCGACGTCGCCGATAAACTTTCCCGGACCGACGCGCCTAAAGCCAACGTCGATCACGCACGCACCGGGCTTCACCATGTCGGCCGTGACGAGAAACGGCCGGCCGGTGTCGGCGCCGACGCATGGGATCAGGATGTCGGCCTCGCGGCAGATTGCCGGCAGGTCGCGAGTGTGGCGATGGCACCACGTCACGGTCGCGTTGCGAAGCCGCCCGCCCAGGATCAGCGCCGTCGGCTTACCCGCGATATCGCTGCGCCCGATCACGACTGCGCGCGCCCCGTCGACCGGCACCTTGTAATAATCAAGCAGCGTCAGCACTCCGCGCGGCGTGCACGGAATGAAGCGTCCCCACTCGCCGCGGTAAAAGCCGCCGACGCTCGACGCGCCGACTCCGTCCAGGTCCTTGAGCGGCTGGATCGCATCGAACAGCCGGAAACGCTCGACGGTCTCAGGCAGCGGCAGCTGGATCAGGATCGCGTTGGTGTGGGCGTCGTCGTTGAGTTCGGCGATCACCTTGAGCAGGCCGGCGGTGGTCGCCGCCGTCGCGGAGATTCGCACGGT
>DASQHV010000276.1:0-1623 GCA_035631915.1 Candidatus Acidiferrales bacterium
CCGCGGCATTGTCGGAAGCCGACGCCGGCTCCGACCTGGCCAACGTGTCATGCAAAGCGACGCGCGATGGCGACGCGTGGGTAGTCAACGGCAGCAAGATGTGGTGCACGTTTGCGGACGGCGCCAACTTCATCACGTTGCTCGCGCGCACCAAGCAGCCGTCGGATCCGCGGCGTCGTCACGAAGGTATCAGCCAGTTCCTGGTGCTCAAGGAGCCGGGAAAGTTTCCGCCCGGCTTGACCGGCACGCCGATTCGAAAAATCGGCTACTTCGGCTGGAAGACATTTGAGCTGCACTTCGAGAATTTCCGCCTGCCCGGCGACGCGCTGATGGGGCGCGAGCGCGAATCCGCGGGCGAGGGGCGCGCGTTCGCGAGCACCACCTCGATGCTGGCGGTGGCGCGCGTCCACACTGCGGCGCGAGCAGTCGGGCTGGCGCGCGGCGGCCTGGAGGACTCGCTCACTTATGCGCAACGCCGCGTGGCCTTCGGACATCCCATAGCCGACTTCCAGGCGATACGCTTCAAGCTCGCCGACATGGCGACGCAGATCGAAGCGGCGCGCCAGCTTACCTACCACGTCGCCGATCAAATCGATCAACGCTCGGCGCGCGATGTGGGGATGGAAGCGTCGATGGCCAAGCTGTTCGCTAGCGACATGGCCGAGCGCGTGACCAGCGAGGCGCTGCAGATTCACGGCGGCTACGGCTACACCAAGGATTTTCCGCTCGAGCGTTACTGGCGCGACGCGCGCTTGACGCGAATTTTCGAAGGCACGTCGGAGATTCAGAAGCGCATCATCTCGGACCGGCTGCTCGGGAAGGGAGGCAGGACCGATGGCCGTTAAGGTTTCGTCGCTGACAGGACGGTCGAACTACTTCGAGGATTTCGAAGTTGGCGCAAAGCTGCGCCACGCGCGCGGCACCACAATTGGCGAAGTGGAAAATCAGATGCTGACGAAGCTGGTGCTCAACACCGCCGACGGCCACTACAACGAGCATCGCATGGAAGGCAGCGCGTTCGGGCGGCGGCTGGTGTTCGGGTTGATCACCGGCTCAGTATGCATCGGGCTGGCGACGCAGGACACGGGCGAAAATGCGCTGGCGGAGCTGGCGCTCACGGGAATCAAGTTCACCGCGCCGGTATTTCACGGCGACACGCTCTACGCATACAGCGAAGTGCTGGAAAAGCGCGACGCCGATCGCGCCGACGCCGGCGTCGTGCGCTTCAAGCATTGGGGAACCAAGCAGGACGGGAAAATCGTGTTCGAGGGCGAGCGCACCGTGCTGATCAAACGCCGCAGTCATTGGGCCGAGCGATGAACGCGCGCACCGGGCCGCTCGGCGATGTCCGAATACTGGACCTGACGCAGGCGCTGGCCGGTCCGTTCGGCACTGCGATGCTGGCGGACCTCGGCGCCGACGTGATCAAGATTGAGCCGCCGCGCGGCGACATGGCGCGTGCGGTCTCGCCGCTGCCGCCGGACTTCGCGGCGCCCGGTTCGTCGAAGCAGGCGGGATGCGACTACGGCGGCTACTTCGCCAGCATCAATCGCAACAAACGAAGCGTCGTGCTCGACGTCCAACAACCCGGTGACCGTGCGCGGTTTCTGAAACTGGTCGAGA
>DASQHV010000277.1:0-2070 GCA_035631915.1 Candidatus Acidiferrales bacterium
GCCACGCGTTGCCGTCCCTGCTCGCCTGCGCACTGATGTCGGCCGCGTCGATGCTCCCGGCGGCTTCCGTCACTGCGACGGTGCCGATCGCGCGGCCCTCCGAGAGCGCCGTCAGCCATTTCTTGTTGAGTTCATCCGAGCCGCCGAGCTTGAGCGCACTCGCCGCCAGCATCGACGAGAACAGGAACGGACCCGGCATCGCCGCGTAGCCGCCCTCCTCGAGCAGCATCGCCATGTCGAGCATGCCGAGCCCGGCGCCGCCGAATTTTTCAGGAACGATCAACCCGTTCCATCCGAGCTTCGCGATCTGGTCGTAGAGCTCGCGCGGATAGCCGTCGTCGGACGCCATTGCTTTGCGCACGAAAGTGGTCGGGCATTCACCGGCCAGGAACGCGCGCGCGCTGTCCTTGAGCTGATGCTGTTCGTCGCTGAGTCCGAAGTCCATCTGGTTGCCTGCGCGGACTATCGCGACTTGGGCATCTTCAGCCCGCGTTCTGCGATGATGTTTTTCTGGATGTGCGAGGTGCCGCCGCCGATCACCAGCCCCAGCGAGAACATCCACTCGTACGGCCAGTACGCGTGATCGAGCGCCGCGTCGTCCTCGCGCGCCAGCATCGAGTAGTCGCCCATTGCTTCCATCGCGGCGGTCGCGAGGTCGTGATTCAGCTCGGTGCCGACCAGCTTGTTGATCATCGCCTCGACGCCGGGGTTCTTGCCGCGAATCTGATCGGTCAACTGGCGCAGCGCGTGATAGCGCATCGCCTCGACCCGGATTTCCAGGTCGGCCAGCCGCTGCCGAAAAACCGGATCCTCGGTTAGCGGCTTCCCGGCGCGCTTGATCGATTTGGCCAGCGCCAGCAGGCGGTTGAAGCGCTGCTCGCTGCCGCTGGCGGAGCCGAGCATGTTGCGGTCGTGAAAGAGCGTCGCGTTGGCGACGATCCAGCCTTCGTTCAATTTGGCGACAAGGTTTTTTCGCGGCACGTGAACGTTATCGAAGAAAACTTCGTTGAAGCCGCGATCGCCGGTCATCTGCACGAGCGGCCGCACCGTGATGCCGGGCGAGTGCATGTCGATCAGGATGTACGAGATGCCGCGATGCTTGGGCGCCTCGGGGTCGGTGCGGACCAGGCAGAACATCATGTCGGAATATTGCGCGCCGGAGGTCCAGACCTTCTGCCCGTTGACGACGAACTCGTCGCCGACGATTTCCGCGCGCGTCTTCAGCGACGCCAAGTCGGAGCCGGAGCCGGGCTCGGAATATCCCTGGCACCAAATTTCCTCGGCGGTGAGAATTTTCGGCAGGTAGCGCTGCTTCTGTTCCTCAGTGCCCCACGAGATCAGCGTCGGTCCGAGCATCCCCAGTCCCGATCCGCCGACCAGGTACGGCGCCTTGGCGCGCACCATCTCGTCGTTGACGATCGACTGCCGCACCGGGTCCATCGCCTGTCCGCCGTATTCCTTCGGCCACGCAAGCGCGACGTAGCCGGCCTCGTACAATTTGCGCTGCCAGGCTTTCGCCTTCGCGAGCCAGCCCTTGTCGTCGCGGCCTTGGCGGTCGGCAGTGAGTCCGCTCTGCGGCATGTTCGCCTCGAGCCAGGTGCGGACGCTTTGGCGAAACTGCTCTTCTTCGGCGGTGAAATTCAGATCCATGCTGCGACTCCTGCGGTCGGATGAACTGCTGCGACGTACCGCGGCTTTGCGCTCAGCATAGTCAAATCCGCACCGATCCGAAAAGCATACGCGGGCGCGGTTTGATAGCGCGCGTCGCCGTTGTTAAGTTGATGGATGCGGGTGCGCAAACCTGGCTGACCAACGAGGCGTATTGATCAGATGGCGACGGTTATAACGAGCGAGTGTATCAACTGCGGTGCGTGCGAGCCGGAATGTCCCAACACCGCGATCTATGCCGGCGGCGTGGCGTGGGAACTCAACGGCGCGACCAGCCCGGCGATAGCCCAGGACATCTACTACATCGTTCCGTCCAAGTGCACCGAGTGCGTCGGCTTCCACGATCACGAAGCGTGCGCGGCGGTGTGCCCGGTCGATTGCTGCGTGCCCGACCCCAACATT
>DASQHV010000278.1:0-2162 GCA_035631915.1 Candidatus Acidiferrales bacterium
GTCGAGCGTCGGCGGCACTTCCATCAGGACTTCATTCTTCGGGCCGGTGCGTTTGCCGCCACGCACGCGAATCGTCTCGAAGGTGTCGGGATTGACCCATCGCACGCCCAGCACCGCGGGCTTGGCCTGCCCGTCCTCATCCACGCCGAGAAGCGTGGTGCCTTCCTTGTCGAACAGCGTGACTTTTCTAAGTCCCATAGTTTGATGCGTCGATGCGGCTGAACCTAACGATCGCGCGCAAATCATATGAAGGCGGGCGCGAGGATTCAAACGGCAATTCGCCGACGCCTGAGTTCTAGGCCGGCGCCATTCTCCACGAATAGACTCCCATCGCGACCATCCAGAGCAGGATCACGATGCTCGACGGCATGTTGATCGCCATTTCCAATCCGGAAAAACCCGTGTACGCGATCGCGACGCCGGAAATCGCCGTCGGGACGCCGCCCCCGATTGCGACGAGACCCAACCATCTCGGGAAGCGCCGCGAGTCGATCAAAATCGCAATGCCGTAGAGCGCCGCCGTGATACCGAAGAGCAGGCTCCCGATACTCGCGAGTCCAATTTCGATTTGTCTGACCGCGAATGCGGCGACGAAGAGCATTTGCCTGCTTGGTTCCGGCGTCGCGGCCCACGCGTTGACCATCGCGCGGAGCGCCACGCCGTCAACGGCCTGTAGCGCTCCAGCGACGGCGAGGCTCGCGACGGCGAACACTTTGCCGAGGCTAGCGGCCACGTCAGCCGGACCCGTCGCCATCATCCGCGAAAACAGCGCGAGCGCCGCCACCATCAACGCGACTCCCGCAAGTTGAGTCAGATGGCTGGCAACCCAATGCTGGTCGGCCGCGTACTCGGTGAATGCGGCCAGCGGCACGTTCGGATCCGCACTCATCGGATGAAAATAAGTGCCGACGGTCAGCAGCGTGGCGCCGCCAATCGCCGCGATCGCGGCAAGCCGGTTCGTATGCCGGTCATTCATCGATCGTGCACCATAACACACGCGGGCGATGCCGATTCGCCGAGGCTCGCGGCCCGCACTCGCGCAGCGATTCGGCGTAAGTTAATCTGATCGCACGCGTATCTTACACTCGACAACCAGCTAAGGAGACGACTCGGCGCGACGCGCGCGCCGGCGATTGGCCGTGGCAGAGACCGACTACAAGGCGACGCTGAAGCTTCCGCAGACCGACTTTCCGATGAAGGCGAACCTGCCCAAGCGCGAGCCCGAGATGCTCAAGCGATGGGACGAGCTCGACCTCTACCGGCGCCTGATGCAAGTGCGCAAGGACGCGCCGGCGTGGGTGCTGCACGACGGTCCGCCGTACGCGAACGGCCGGGTGCATCTTGGCACCGCGCTCAACAAAATTCTCAAGGACTTCGTGGTGCGGTCGCGCTCGATGCTGGGATTTCGCACGCCGTTCGTGCCGGGCTGGGACTGTCACGGCATGCCGATCGAGCACAAGGTCTCGCGCGACCTGGGCGAGAAGGCGCGCACGATCGGAAAGATCGAGCTGCGCAAACTGTGCCGCGCGGAAGCGCAGAAGTGGATCGACTTGCAGCGCGCGGACTTTCGCCGGCTCGGCGGAATCGGCGACTGGTTCGATCCGTACCTGACGATGGCGCCGGAGTACGACGCCGCCGAAATCGGCGTGCTGCGCAAGATGGTCGAGGCGGGCTACGTCTATCGCGGCCTGCGGCCGGTGCATTGGTGCTTCGACTGCCGCACGGCGCTGGCGGAGGCGGAAGTCGAGTACCGCGAGCACGTGTCGCCGTCGATATACGTGGTGTTCGTGTTCAATTCGAATTTGAAAGACGCCGCGTCACTTGCCGCGGACCCAAAAGACGGCGCCGCACTGTCCGCGGCGCATCGCGCCGGCAAACTGTTCGCCGTCATCTGGACCACCACGCCGTGGACGCTGCCGGCGAATCTCGGCATCTCGCTGAACGAAACTTTCGACTACGTCGCGCTGCAAGCCGGTGATAGCTGGTACGTCGTCGCCTCGCGGCTCGCCGACGCAGTCGAGCAGGAGTGCGGGCTCGCGGTCGAGCGTCGCGTCGCACTCAGCCGCGCGGCGCTTAAGGCGCTCGACGGCCAGGACATCTTCCGGCATCCGTTTCTCCCGCGCGACGTCAAGCTCATGTACGGCGATCACGTGACCGCGGAA
>DASQHV010000279.1:0-18073 GCA_035631915.1 Candidatus Acidiferrales bacterium
GCAATTCAATCGATCAAAGGGCAACCGACTAATTAAACACCGTGAGTCAAAGAGTCAATACGACAGCTCCGCTCCGAGCCCGAATTTCGATCTGACTTCGCGACGCTTTTGCTTAGTCAACGGTATCGGATAGTTTCGCTCTATGGCCGCTGAGCGCAAGCAGCTGATCCTGGTCGACGGCTCGGGATACATTTTCAGGGCGTTCTTCGCCCTGCCGCAGATGAACAACTCGCGCGGGATGCCGACCCAGGCCGTGTTCGGCTTCATCCGGATGCTGCTCAAGTTGCTCAAGGAAGAACGGCCGACGCATATCGCGATCGTGTTTGATTCGCCGAAGAAGACTTTTCGCGACGACCTGTCCGAGGACTACAAGAAGAACCGGCCCGAGGCGCCCGGCGACCTGGTCGTGCAGATTCCGTACATCCATCGCGCGGTCGACGCGTTTCGAATCAAGTCGATCATGATCGACGGGTACGAAGCCGACGACGTGATCGGCACGCTGGCCAAGCGCGCCGCGCGCGAGCACTTCGTCGTCACGCTGATCACCGCCGACAAGGACTTCATGCAACTGGTCGGGCCGCACGTGACGCTGTGGGACACGATGCGCGATCGCCGCGTCGGCGTGCGCGAAGTGCGGGAACGGTTCGGCGTCGAGCCGGCGGCGCTGGTCGAGATCCAGGCCCTCACCGGCGACACGATCGACAACGTCAAGGGTGTGCCGGGGGTCGGCGAGAAGACCGCTGCCGCGCTGGTGCAGAAATTCGGCGGTGTCAAGGAAATCTATGCGAACCTCGACCGGCTCGAGGAAAGCGGGATCAAGGGCGCAAAGAGATTTCGCGAGCTGCTGAAAGATCATCGCGCCGACGTTGATCTGGCGCGGAAGCTGGTCGAGATCGATACCGACGTGCCGCTCAAGGTCGAACCCGACGAGTTCGCCTGGACGGGAATCGATGACGCGGCGGCGACGGAATTACTCCGCGAGCTGGACTTCAATTCGATTCTGCGTGAGATCGCACCCGCTCAATCGTCGCTGCCCGGCCTCGACTCCGGCGACACCAGGGCCGCCACCGTCACCGGGAGTGATCTGACCGAGGCCCTGAAGCAACTCAAGAACGCGGCGCGAATCGCACTCGACTTGAGCTCGGCGGCCGACGGTGCGGACCGCTTGCAACTAGCGTCGGCCGGCAAGTCGTTCGCCGTCGAGCAGGGCGGTATCGCCAGCACGGCGCAACTGCTCGCGTCGGCGAATCCGCCGAAGTCGTGCCACGATCTGAAGTTGCACATCAGGGCGCTCGCACGGCACGGAATCGAGCTCAAGGGCGTGGACTTCGACACGATGCTCGCGGGATTCCTCGTGAACTCCGCAAAGCCCGAGCCGTCGCTGACCGACCTCTACGACGAGCATGTCGCTTCGCTTGGCCAACGCGGTCGGCCGGACAGCAACGCCGAAATCGTGAGTCAACTGCGCGAGGCGCTGGCGCCGCGGCTGGAAGCGGACGGCCTCAAGCCGCTGTTCGAGAATATCGAGATGCCGATTGCGCCAATCCTGGCGGCGATGGAAACCACCGGAGTCGGCGTCGATCGCGAAGCGCTGAAAACCATCTCGAAGGAATTTGCCGCGCAGGTCGAACAGCTCGAGCGCGAGTGCTACGCGCTGGCCGGCCGCGAGTTCAATCTCAATTCTCCGATCCAGTTGCGCACCGTGCTGTTCGACGAGCTCAAGCTTTCCGTCAAGGGCCTGAAGAAAACGAAAAGCGGCTACTCGACCGACGTCGACACGCTCGAGAAGCTGGCCGCGGCGCATCCGATGCCGCGCAAGTTGATCGAGTACCGCACCATCTCGAAGTTGAAATCGACTTACGCCGACGCGCTGTTCGAACTGGTCGATCGCAGCACCGGACGGATTCACACCACCTTTCATCAGGCCTCCGTCCCTACCGGGCGCGTGAGTTCGACCGATCCTAATCTGCAAAATATCCCGACTCGCAGCGAAGAAGGACGGCGCATCCGCCGCGCCTTCGTTCCGCGCGAGGGATGCGTGCTGGTTTCGGCTGACTACTCGCAGATCGATCTGCGGGTGCTGGCGCATCTGTCGGGCGACAAGACCCTGGTCGAGGCTTTCAACCGTGGCGAGGACATCCACGTGCGCACCGCGACCGAGGTGCTGGGCATCACCGCCGACAAGGTCGACGCGCCGGCGCGGCGGCTGGCCAAGGTGATCAATTTCGGCATCATCTACGGGATGGGTCCGCAGCGCCTGGCGGGCGAACTCGGGATTGCACTGGCCGAAGCGTCGGACTACATCAAGCGCTACTTTGAACGGCTACCGGGCGTGCGCGCATGGCTCGACGACACGGTCCGCGTCGCGCGCGAGACCGGCTACGTATCGACGATGTACGGTCGCCGCCGGTACCTGCCTGAGCTCAATGCGGGACCGGGCGGCGCGCGGGCGCAGGCCGAGCGGATTGCCATCAACACGCCCATCCAGGGTACGGCCGCCGACCTGCTTAAGCTCGCCATGATACGGCTAGACGGCCATTTGCGACGCAGTGAGATGGATGCCCGAATGATTTTGCAGGTGCACGACGAACTGCTGCTCGAGGTGGCAAAGGATTCGTGGCGCGAGGCCGGAAAAATCGCAAAACGCGAGATGGAAGGCGTCGCCGAGCTGAAAATTCCCCTCAAGGTAGAAGTCAAATCCGGCCCGAACTGGGCCGCGATGGACGGCGCGGAATGATCGTTTCGCTGAATTTAGTCGCCGCGACCTGCGTCTATTCAAGTTGAGAAACGCGAGCCGTCAGGACGGCGATGAAGCCGAGCTAATCGAGCGGTCGCGTAAGGGCGATTCCGAGTCGTTTGGAATTCTGGTCGAGCGCTATCAGCGCCGCGTGGTCGGCGTGGCGCTGGCGGTGGTGCACAATCAGGACGACGCGATTGAACTCGCGCAAGAGACCTTCATTCGAGCGTTCGAGAATCTCTCGAAGTTCGAATCGCGCTCGAGCTTTTCCACCTGGCTCTATCGGATTGCGGCCAACCTCGCGATCGATTTCTGGCGCCGCGAGGGGCGCCACGTGGTGCTGCACGGAGAAGACGCGGACAACGAAATCAGCCGGCTGCCAAGCGCGCACGGAGATTCATTCAAGGAAGTCAGCCGCAGCGAACTCTCGGAGCGATTGAAGAAAGCCTTGGAGCAGTTGACGCCGGAACATCGTGCAGTGATACTTCTACGCGAAGTCGAGGGTTTGTCATACGACGAGATTAGCGACGTTCTGCAGTGCCCAAGAGGAACCGTGATGAGCAGGCTGCACTATGCGCGCGAACATTTGCGCGGCATCCTGAAGGACGTCGGCGGTGACTGAGCGGAAGATGGCTGAATGTAGTGAAATGAGCCTGATGCTCGGACCCTTCGAGGATGGCGAACTCGAACCGAACGAAATGCAGGAAGTCGCGTTCCACCTGGCGCGCTGCGACTCGTGTACGAAAGCGCTGGGGGCTTACTCGGCGCTCGGACGCGAGCTTAGAACGCTGACGCCGGCGCCGCAGCTCGCGGGGTTCTCGGCGACGGTAATCGCACGCATCGACAAGTTGCCGCAGCCAATCTGGAACCGCGTCGCCCGCTTCTTCGGCCGCGGCTCGGATTTCGTCGGCTCAGGTTTCGCCTGGAGTTCGGCGGTCGCCGCGGTCGCCGTGGTGACGGCGGTTCTGATCACCCCCTACGCCGAAGAGTTTGCGAGCCGGCGGCTGCCTTACGCGTCGTCGACGCTCGCGCGGGTCGAACACACCGCCACGGCGCTTCCGGAAAAGCTGGCTCAGAATGCGACCGGTGAGGCGGCCCGGCTGGCCGCGGAGCGTGACGCCGAGGCGGTTGCGTCGAGCGACTCCCACGCAGTCATATCGCGCCTCGAGTCTGATATTCCTTCGGTCGCAGTCTGGAGCGAACCTCGAACGGATACGACCGTCATCTGGTTGCCGGATCAGCCTTAGGCCGTCATGACATTGCGCCCTGGTAGTCTGGTAATCCTCATCACGGCGATCTGCGCATGCACTGCGCCTACCACCTCGATCGCCGAGGGCGGGCCCAAGCAGGTCACGGTTTACGTCGATTCGGTACTCGCGGCCGACACCAACGAGGGGATGGATCGCCGGCTCGAGCCGCTGGGCAAAAAACTTCACGGCCTGTTCAGCTTCACGACTTACAGCCTTCTGCACCATGACGCCGGGCAGACCGAATGCGGCAAAATGATCGCGTTCGTGCTCCCTGGCGGAAAGATTCTGCACATCCAGCCCCGCGCCATCGACGGCGACATGATCGCGATGGAGATCGTCATGTTCGACGGCACACGCCCGATGATGACGACCGACCTTAAGCTCAAGAACAACGGCACGCTGATCGTCGGAGGACCGCGCTACGAGCAGGGGATGCTGATAATCACGATCGGCGCCAGCACCGGGGCTCCGCACGACGCGGCGGCGCCGGACGCGGGGACGCCTACCGAAGCGATCGCACACTAGCTCGCACCCAACCAACGCGGGCGCCCTGCCCTTCACAACGGATCGAAGTATGGCGTGACGCGCCGGTCAAAGTGAAACTCGCGCGCGAGCGCGATCCATTTGCGATCGAGGCCGTGCAGTGGCTCGGGCAGTTGCTCGAGCGGAAAGAAGCCCGCGGCCATCGCCTCCAGCGGATTCGGGTTCAAGGCGCCGCCGACGATTCGGCAATAGAACAGCATCGAGTAGATGTGCCGCGCAGGCGAGCCGTACTTCCGGCTGTCTATCACCGCGACCAGGCGCTCGGGATTGACGATTAAGCCCGTCTCCTCGCGCGCCTCCTTCGCTGCATTCTCGGCGGGCGACACGCCGACATCGCAAAACCCTGTCGGGTACCACCATTTCCCCGTGGGCCGCTGAATCATCAGGATTTCGTCGCGCTCGTTGAATGCGATCACGCCGCATCCGACCGCCGCGGTGACGTAGCCGTCGAAGCCGGCGACTACTGTCTCGCGCCATCGCGCACGCAACTGTTCGGCGTCCTCCGCGCCGGCGCCCGAGACGAAGCTGTGGATGCGGGCCGCCTCCTTGAGCAATTCCTCGTAGCGTTCGGAATCGAAGCCGTCGGGCTTGAAGGCAAGTCCGGTGCGCGCGATCGCGGCGACGCGCTCGACGAAACGCGCGAGCTCGGGCAGCAAGTCGGAATCGGGCATTCGACGCTTCCTTGTGAAGGTGTGTTGTTGCGGTTTCGCGATGGATTGTAGCATGGGCGCGCCGCGCGTCGCCGATGAAGCTGATACTGAGCCGCAAGGGTTTCGATTCCGCCTACGGCGGATGCGCCAGTCCGATCCTTGACGGCGACCTGCTCTGTCCGCTGCCCATCCCCGACGCGCGCGCCGCGACAACCTACGCCGAAGTTTCGTTCAACGGCGCAAGCGTGGGACCTATCGTGCGGAGCCTGACTCGCGGGCGTATTGCGAGCCGCGATCGGGCGCACCTCGATCCCGATTTGCGACGCGACGCGATCGCGCGGACGCCGGGATGGCGTCCAATCTTCGGGCAGGCAGGCGCCGCGCAGAGCCATCTAGCGCGTCACAGCGTCGGACCCGGCGACCTGTTTCTGTTCTTCGGATGGTTCCGGCGCGCAGAACGACGCGGCGGCGAGCTCAGGTATGTCCACGACGCTCCCGATCTTCACGTAATCTTCGGCTGGCTGCAGGTCGCGCAGGTGTATCGCGTCACTGACGGCCTGGCGCGCGAGCTACGATGGGCGAAAAAACATCCGCACTTGTTCGTGCCCGGTCGCTACGCCAACAACACGATCTACATTGCGCGCGAGCGGCTGACGCTGGCGGGATCGCGACTGCCGGGCGCCGGCGTATTCGCGCGCGTCACCGACAATTTGATCCTCACGCAACTGACGCCCTATCTCGGGCGCTCGACGTGGCGGCTTCCGCGATGGTTTCATCCGCGCCGCCGTGCGCCGCTGTCACGTCACGGTCGCGCCGATCGATGGCGCCTGCGGGGCGACTCGGTTCAGTTGCGCAGCGTGCCGATCGGCCAGGAGTTCGTGCTCGACCTGGATCTGTACCCGGAAGTGCTCGCGTGGCTGGGCGAAATTTTTCGCGACGTCACGCGCGGCCGCGGCTGATCATTTCTTCGCGGTCCGGTAATCGGCGAACTTCGAGTCGCGCTCGTCGAGCGCCTTGGTCACGTTCTCGCGCATCTTCTTCATGTATTCGCGCGACGACGGTTGATAGAAGCACAGCGCCTGAATCTCGGTGGCGGAACGAATCGCCGCGCGCGCGCCCATCACTTCCATCGCGCGATGCACCACGCGCTTGTTGAGCGCCTGCAGGTCGCGCGGAATCTTGGCAACGCGGCGCGCAACGTTCAGCACCTCGTCGCCAAGGCGCTCCGCGGGAAATGCACGATTGGCGAATCCCATCTGCGCCGCCTCGACGCCGGTAATCGAGTCGCCCGTCAGCATCATCTCCATCGCATTGCGCATCCCCATCAGCCACGGATGATAGGCGCAGTCCGGCGACGACATCGCACGCACCGGCGGATAGCCGATCTGCGCGTCCTCGGCGCAGTAAACCAGGTCGCACGCCGTCGCGAGTTCGCTGCCGCCGGCCAGGCAGTAGCCATGGACCTGCGCGATTATCGGCGTCGCCATGTCCCACATCTCGAACCATCCGTCGACGAGGTGGCGCGGCCAGATGCCCTCGCCCGGCGACACGTGGCGCGGCAGCGGCTCTCCGGGCGCCTGCGCCAGGTCGTAACCGGCGCTGAAACATTTTCCGTTGCCCCTGATGATGATCGCGCCGACCGGATCATTGTCAGCCTTACGCAGCGCGTCGAACAATTCCGCGCGCAGAGCGTTGGAGAGTGCGTTGCGCTTCTCGGGGCGATTCAGCGAGATGCGCCGGATTTGCGGCTCGGGATCTTCGACCTGGATGAATTTGTATTCGGACATAGTCAGAGCCTCCTGGCGTCAGTTCCTCCTGGCGCCGCGCGCGCAGAACGGATGCGCAAGTTCAGAGATGGGGAGAGACTTCAGCGCGGCGCCGAATTGCAGACCGCCCACGCCGCGTCCGCCAGCGCGGGTACCCGTTCCTTCATCGCAATGAACAGCGGATCGTCCGCCTGTCCCCGCACAAACCGCGAGTAGCTGCCTTCCATGATGATCGCCAGCTTGAACAGCGCGAACGCCTGGTAGAAGGGGAAATCGCGCATCGCTAGACCGGTGCTTTTTTCGTAGCGCTCGATCATCTCGCGCCGCGTAAGCCATCCCTCTTCCACCGGCATGCTCGAGATTACGCCGCCCGACGCGGAGCCGCTGGGATCGGGCCAGTACGTGAGCATCCAACCGAAGTCGGCGAGCGGATCGCCAATCGTGGACATTTCCCAATCGAACACGGCGATCGCCTTCGCGGTCGAGGGATCGAACATGATGTTGTCGAGCTTGTAGTCGCCGTGAACGATCGTCGGCGCGGGCGACTGGGGCAGGCGCGCTCCCAGCCACTCCTTGACCTGCTCCATCACCGGCAACGGCCGCGTGTACGGAATCGTGCGTTCGAGCTGATCGGACCATCGCCGCAGCTGCCGCTCCAGGTAGCCGTCGGGGCGGCCGAAGCCCTCCAGCCCGACGCCGCGCCAATCCACCTGCTGCAGAGTAGCGAGCACATCGACCATCTGCTCGCTGACTTTGCGCCGTAGCGCGGGCGTTTTGACGAAGTGCTTGTTGTCGGCGCGAACCACGTCGCCGCGCATGTACTCCATCAGGAAAAACGGCGCGCCGATGTAGCCGGCGTCGTCGCAGGCCGCGTAAACGCGCGGCACCGGCACCGCGGTGTCCTGCAGGGCCTTCAGGATCCGATACTCGCGCAGCACGTCGTGCGCAGTCGGCAGCAGCGGCCCGCGCGGCGGACGCCTGAGCGCCCACGATTTTCCGTCGAAGTGAACCAGGTGAACTTCGTTGGAATGCCCGAACGAGATGTTTTCGGTCCGCAGCGCGCTGGTGTCGCCGAGCTTGCGATCGTCGAGGAAGCGCTTCAGGCCTGCCAAATCGACCGTCGCCGACGGTCCGGTTTTTTCCGCTGTCGAGTTACTCATCGAGCGGTACTGTTTTCGCAATTGAGGCGCGCGGTCAAGAGAAGACTGCGCCGATGGGGGCGCAAACGGTCGGCGAAACTGGCGGCGCTCAACGATAGTGCAGGCGATGATTGTGACGCGCGCGCCACATCTTCCACGACATGTAGAGCGGCCCCGCGAGCAAGATCCCCAACGCCGCGAGCAGCGTCAGCGCAAGGACCGGGGCGGCCCATTGCGACGCGACTCCCGGCACCCCGCCGAAGAGCAAGCGGTCGCCGCTGACCGGATTTACGATCGAGTTGCCGAGGAACGCGATCATCCGCTGCGAGATCCACAGCGCGATGTCCCAGACGGCGCTCGTCGCGAGGTAGATCAACCGAAAGGCTGCAATCACGAATTCGCGCGCGAGAGCGATGATGGACGTGGCGGCGTCTGAACCGGCGCCCGCGGGCGCGGCCGTTGGCTGCGGTCTCGAAGAGCCATTTTGAGCCGCGCCGGCGACAGCGAGCGATGGCGCAACCAGCGCCAGCACCGCGACCGCGATGCTGACGGATGCCGGATCGATTCGAATTCCAAGATGCGATTTCAGCGCCCGGACCATACTCACTCCGTGGCGCATCCCGTCGGGATGCGCTGCGGCCCGCCTATGGTGTCGCATCTCGTCGCGACTTGCCCGCTCATTTATCTCTACGAGTTGTAGCAAATACTGTCAATAGGGCTATGCGGGCCGCGTGCCACCGGCTGCGCCCGTACCCGCGCCGGGAGACGCGCCCCGCGGCCGGGCGGGTTGCGACGGCAAAGCGCTCACCTATACAAACAATGAGGATGAATGCGGCGCCCAAGCTGGAAACCGGCGAGACGGTCGGCCAATTCCGCGCGATGGTCCGGCTGGCGCGACCCCATCAGTACGTCAAAAACACGCTGGTCCTGGCGGCGCTGGTCTTCAGCCAAAGGCTGTTCGACCCGCGCGACGTGCTCCTCGCTACGCTCGCGTTCATCGCGTTCTGCGCGATGGCCAGCGCCGGCTACGTTATCAACGATATCGCCGATCGCGAGGCCGACCGCCTGAACCCCGAGAAGTGCGACCGTCCGCTGGCGCGCGGCGACCTGACCGTCGCGCAGGCTGCGCGGGTGGCGCTGGCGCTCGGCGCCGTCGCGCTGGTGCTGAGCGCGATCCTGGGATGGGCGTTCATCGGAATCGCGGCGCTCTACGCGGCGCTGCAGTTCGCATACTCGCTATGGGCCAAGCACCAGGTGGTCGTCGACGTGATCGTGGTCGCGACCGGCTTCGTGCTGCGCGCCTTCGCGGGCGGCGTCGCGATTCATGTCGGAGTGTCGCCGTGGCTGGTGTTCATCACGTTCGTGTTGGCGCTGTTCCTGGTGCTCGCGCGGCGGCGCCACGAACTGATCGCACTCGGGGACGGCGCGGCGGCTCATCGCAGCGCGCTCTCGCAATACAGCGTCCGCCTGCTCGACCAGATGATCTCGATCGTCGCCGGCTCGGCGCTGGTCGGCTACATGATCTACACGGCCTCGCCCGAGGTCGAAGCGAAACTGGGCACGCAGCACCTATACCTGACGGTACCGTTCGTCGCGTTCGGAATCCTGCGCTACCTATACTTGATCGACGAGCGCAACGAAGGCGGCGACCCGTCGCGCACGTTGCTCCACGACCGTCCGCTGATGCTGGCAGTGGCGCTCTGGATTCTCACCGATATCATGCTGCTGTATTTCTAGGGACTCGGAGCGCCGGCTAGTAGCGCGGCAGGACGCCGGTTGGCGAACCGGCCAGGCCCATCGTCTGGAACGGATTGCGCCCGAAGGGGCTGCGGCCAACTGAGCCGAGGCCGCCGAGCGTCAACTGAACCTGGACCTGCACTTCGTTAGGATTGAACGAATCCGAGACGCCGACGTCCGCCGCCCAACAATCGCACGGCGACTTGAGCCGCACACCGTACTCGGTCGAGAGCAGCTTTTGCGCGGCCAGGTCGTAGCTCGGCGCGAAGTAGAGGCCCAGCCGATCGAACACGTCCATGTACGAACGCGCGGTCAGGAATTGCGCACCGTTCTTGGTGTTGCCCTGGAAGACTGCGTTGCGCGGCCCCGAATAGTTGTATCCCAGCTGAACGAACGAACCCTCCAGCGCCCTGCCCATGTAGACCCGCGAATTGGGATTTGACCACGGCGGCTGAAAATCCACATAGACGTTGGCGTAGGTGACCCCGGCGTGGTTGCGCGGGTTGTAGTCAACCTGCGAGCTGAGCGAAGCGAGCGAAGTCGGATACAGGTTGAAGATTCCTTCGAGGTCGGAGATCTTCGATCCGCCCGCGCCGACGTCATGCGAGATGTCGTACGCCTGCTGAATCGTCACCTGCGCCAATTCCTGAGAATGAGTTCCCTCGCGCGTAATTGCGCCGCCGCGTGGCGCCAGCGTTTCTCCCGGCGTCGGATCCTGGCGGAACGGGCCCACCGACGATTCGTTTTGCGACAACCCCTCCGTAGGCGTTGCGTCGGTGGATTCCTCCTGCAGCTCGGGCTCGTCGTGCAGCTTGCCGAACAGCCGGGTCGTGAAGCCGTAGGTGACGAGGCTGCGCGAGTTGAGTCGATCGTATTGATCGAACAGCGGCCGATCGCCCTGGAAGATTCGCGGAACGTAGGTGTAGTTCACGAACGGCTCGATCGTGTGCTTGAGCTTTTCGACTGACTTCCAGTCGGTCTCGTATACGCGGTCCAGCACGGTCGAAATCCCGGTCTTCAGGTACGGGACGAGGCTGCTGTGCATTCCGTTTTGGTTGACCGGCCCCAGCGACACGACGCTGTTGAAGGTCGTGGGCGAACCGCCGGTGCCGACCGGAGTGATCGTGAGGTTGTGCCCGTTGTTGTCGTAGAGCGCACCCTGCGAGCCGACGGTGCCGTAGCCGAACACGTAGTCGCCGAGCCGCCACGGAATCGTCACGCGCGGATTCGCGTCGAAACGCCATCCGTCGACGCCCTTGTAGCGGTAGAAGTTGACGATCTGCCCGTCGTAGTCAGCAAACGCCAGGTTGTTGAACAGTTCCTGGCGGCCGCTGATGGTCGCGTCGGGCAGGCGTTGCAGCGCGAAGTCCTGCGGCTGGATCAGATCCTGATTCCAGGTACCCTGGACGCGCGCGTAGGCGTTCTCGAATTCGTCGAGCAGGCCAAAAGTGGACTGCGCATTGCGCAGCGAACCAAAGTTGTTGCCGTAGCCGCGCGACAGCGTCCACACGTCCATCTCGCGCAGGTACAGGCTGTCGGAGACCGAAATCGTGTCGCCGTACGCGATCAGGTTGTCGGTGATGTGCTGGCGCGTCATCCCGATTATTCCGAAGCGGTCCACCGGAATGTGCGGGTCGGCGATAAACGGATCGATAATGTCCTCCTGGCGATTGTGGTTCGAGCGAATGGACTCGTCGTAGAACGCGCCGTTGGTCCACAGGTAGTCGTCCTTGCCGTTGGTCAGCCGGTACTCGGCGAGCCCGCCGACGCGCTGCGAGGTTTCGACGTCGAGCGCGACGGTCGCGTCCGAACTCTTGTTGATCGCCAGGTAGTACGGCTGCACCCACTGAAATCCGCGCAGCCCCGACTGTCCGTAGCGCCCGCTCAGCAAGCCGCTGTGGCGCGACGAATCGGCGGGGAACACCGCATACGGCAGCTTCATGATCGGCTGGCCCAGCACGTCGAAGCTCGCGCCGTTCGCAGTGCCCGACTTGCCCATCTCGACGTCCATCTGGTCGGCGGTAATCGACCAGTCGGGCGCGCCCTTCGAGCATCCGCAAGTCGTGAAGAAGCCTTTCGTGATCTTGTAGTTCGGACCCTCGAGCTTGCTGATGTGCTGGCCTTCGAGATGATAGGTGTTCTTCTTCGCGATCACCTTGGCGTTGTAGAGCTCGAGGGTTTCGTCAGTGATGTTGACCTTGGCCTCGGTCGCCCACATTTCGACTTCGGGATCGATCAGATGCACGTTGCCGACCGCGCGCGCCTCGCGCTGACGGCGCATCACGTCGATCTCGTCGGCCTTGAGCACGCTGCCGCCCTGGGTCATGACGGCGTCGCCTTTTACGATGAAGGTGTCGGTGTTGGAGTCGTAGATCGTTTCCTGGCCGGTTACGTTGATCGGCTCTTCGTGCTCGGCACGCACCGACGCGGGGATCCCGCCGCTGGAGTTCGCGGTATTCGGCCGCGGGGCCGGCGCCGCGGCGAGCGCGACGCCCGGGACGAGCATCGCCGCCCAAAGAATCAATGCCGCAGGTCTTTTACGCGCCGGCTTCAGGAAACAACCCACTGCGCCCCTCGCGGGCCAGAAAGTACGGGTAAACTTCGCCGATAAGATACACGGAACCGGTGACCAGCACCACTTCGTCGGGTCCGATTTCCGACATCACGCGTTCCACGGCGGCCAGCGGCTCGCGCTCGACCCGCGCCGGGATGTGCGGCGTGAAATGGGGCAGCAGGTTTTCGGGCTCAAGCGGGCTCTTGGGCGCGACCCGTGTGAGGGTCACGTCGCGCACGCGCGGCGCCAGCATCGCGGCCATCTTCGGCCAGTCCTTGGTCGACAGGCAGCCGAAGATCAGGCGCGGCTTCACCGCGGGCCCGTACTCGACGCTCAGCGTCTCGAGCAGTGCGGCGATGCTCATCTCGTTGTGCGCGCAGTCGAGGATCACCAGCGGACGCTTCGAGACAACGTCGAAGCGGCCCGGCCAGTAGATGTCGCGCAGTCCGCGGCGAATCGCCGCCTCATCTATCGCGAATCCCTGGATGCGCAGCGCCTCCAGCGCCGCAACCGCGATCGCGCCGTTCTCGAGTTGAACCGGTCCCGCAAGTCCAATCTCCAGGCCGGGCAGATTGAGTCCCAGGCCACGGTAGTCGAAGCGATGCGCCGGCGCGTGCGATAGATACGAGAAATCCCGATCGATGAGCCGCACGGCGCTGCGGCGTTGCGCCGCGATCGACATCAGCACCACGCGCGCGTCCGGCTCGCGGGCGCCAATCACCACCGGGACGTCCTGCTTGATGATGCCGCCCTTCTCGCCGGCGATCGACGCGATGGTGTGGCCGAGGTATTCCGTGTGGTCGAAGCCGATGGGCGTGATCACGCTCAGGATCGGCGTCACGACGTTGGTCGAATCGAGGCGCCCGCCAAGCCCGGTCTCAATAACAGCGAGGTCAACCTGCTCGTCGGCGAAATAGAGGAACATCATCGCGACGGTGAACTCGAAGAACGTGAGCGCGACGCCGGCGCGGTCGTAGATGGCGCGCAGGCGCTCGATGTAGTCGAGCATTCGCGCCGGCGGAATCTCGGCACCGCCGATTCGCGTGCGCTCGGCAAGGTTGACGAGGTGCGGCTTGGTGTAGAGCCCCGTGCGATACCCGGCCGCGCGGATGCAACTGTCGAGCATCGCGGCGACGCTGCCCTTGCCCTTGGTGCCCGCGATGTGGACGCTTTGCAGCCGCCGATGCGGATTGCCGATCAGGTCCAGCGCCGCTTCCATCCGCTCGAGCTTGTAGATTTCGCCGCGCGCTTCGAGCGAATAAAGCCAGTTGATTGTTCGACTGAGCCGGTCCATGTTTCGGCGCTGAGTCTACCGGCCCGCACGAGGTGGCGGAAGATTTGGTTGTTCGGGTTTCGCTGATCGCCGGCGCGCGGCTACCTCTTGTGACGGCGCGTTCCCGCACCGCGATTGCCGCGCGGCCGCGACAACATTGCAAGCAGCCGCGCCAGCGTGAACCTCATCTGATGACGCGGGACGATCGCGTCGAGCATCCCGTGCGCGAGCATGAACTCGGCGCGCTGAAAATCGTCGGGCAGTTGCTGATTCGCCGTTTGCTCGGTGACGCGCCGCCCGGCGAATCCGATCAGCGCCCCCGGCTCGGAAATGTTCAGGTCGCCGAGCATCGCGAACGACGCCGCCACGCCGCCGGTGGTTGGATCGCACAGCACCGAGATGTACGGGAGTCGCGCGTCGCGAAAGCGCGCGATCGCCGACGCGACCTTCGCCATCTGCATCAATGAGAGCGCGCCTTCCTGCATCCGCGCGCCGCCCGACGCGACGAATATCACGACCGGCAGCCGCCGCTCGCCGGCGAGGTCGAACAGGCGCGCAATCTTCTCGCCGACCACGACGCCCATGCTGCCGCCCATGAATTCGAAGTCCATCACCGCGGCCGCGACCGGGCGATTTTCTATCTTGCCGATTCCAACCACCACCGCGTCGTTGCGGCCGCTGTTCGCGCGCGCCTGCTCCATCCGTTTGGGGTAGGGCCTGGAGTCGACGAACCCGAGCGGATCGCCCACCGCCAATTCCGTGAGCAATTCGCGCCAGCTGCCGCGATCGACGGTCACCGACAGCCGCTGCGCGACAGTGAGGCGGAAGTGATGCCCGCACTTGGGGCAGACGTTGAGATTGCGCTCGACTTCCTTGCGAAACGCGATCTCCTTGCACGACGGGCACTTGGACCAGATGTCGTCCGAAGCATTCTGCGCCGCCGCGGCCACGACTGTTTCGCGCTCAGCCATTTGCATCACCTGCCGACGGGGAAATCCGATGCCGCCGCGCGTCGCGCATCGCGTCCTTCATCGCGCCGACCAGGCTGCCAACCGCCTCGAGCACGTCGCCGGTCGGGGCGTGCGATTCGACAAGCAGCGAGATCGCGCTGCCTACGATCACCGCGTCGGCCAGCGTCGCGACCTCGGCGGCGTGTGCAGGCGTCGAGATCCCGAAGCCTACTCCGATCGGCAAATCGGTGACGCCGCGCAGCGCCCGGATGTGCGAGCCAATGTCGGCGCCAAGCTGCGCGCGCGCGCCCGTAACGCCGGTCACCGATACATAGTAGAGGAAGCCGCTCGCAGAGCGCGCGATTTTCCGGCTGCGCTCCAGCGGAGTGGTCGGCGCGAGCAGGTAGATGAGGTCGAGGCCGTGGGCGCGCGCGGGACGGGAAAGTTCCGCTGCTTCTTCCGGCGGCAAATCGACCGTCAGTATCGCGTCGACGCCGGCGCGCGCCGCGTCTGCGCACAACCGCTCGCATCCGTAATGAAAAATCGGATTGTAGTAGCCGAACAGGATCAGCGGAATCTGCGTTTGCGAGCGCAAGTCGCTCACCATCGAGAGAATCGCGGCCAGCGAAGCGCCCGCACCCAGGCCGCGCGCGATCGCACGCTGGTTCGCCGGGCCGTCGGCCATCGGATCCGAAAATGGCACGCCGATTTCGATCAGGTCGGCGCCGCGAGCTTCGAGCTCGAGCACCAGGCGCCGAGTCGTGTCCAGGTCGGGGTCGCCGGCGACGATAAATGGGATCAGCGCCGCTTCGCCGCTCGCGCGCAGCTCGCGAAATTTTCGTTTGATGCGTCCCGCCGATGCCATCTTCGTCACACCGACGCGCCAAGCGCCGTGGCGACGGTTTGCATGTCCTTGTCGCCGCGGCCGCTGAGATTGACGATCATAATCTGTTCCTTCGCGAGCTGCGGCGCGAGCTTGATCGCGTGCGCCATCGCGTGCGAGCTCTCCAGCGCCGGGATGATGCCCTCGTGCTCCGAGAGCATCTTCAACGCGTCGAGCGCTTCGGCGTCAGTTACCGAAACGTACTCGGCACGCCCCACGTCGTGAAGCCACGAATGCTCCGGGCCGACGCCGGGATAGTCGAGCCCTGCCGCGATCGAATGAGTCTCGCGAATCTGCCCGAGCTCGTCCTGCAGCAGGTAAGTCTTGTTGCCGTGCAGGACGCCGACGCTGCCCTGCGTGATCGTAGCCGCATGATGCGGTCCGCTGAGCCCGAGACCCGCAGCCTCGACGCCGATCATTCTCACGCCCGCGTCCTTGATGAACGGATAGAACAGCCCGATTGCGTTGGAGCCGCCGTTGACGCACGCCATCAGCACGTCCGGCAGGCGCCCCTCCGCCTTCAGAATCTGGCGGCGCGATTCGCGGCCGATGACCGCCTGGAAGTCGCGCACGATCATCGGATACGGATGCGGTCCGGCAGTGGTGCCAATCAGGTAGTAGGTGTTGCGCACCGTCGCGATCCAGTCGCGCAGCGCCTCGTTCATCGCGTCCTTCAGGCTCTTGCTGCCGGAATCGACGGCGGTAACTTTCGCGCCGAGCAACTTCATGCGAAACACGTTGAGCGACTGGCGCTCGACGTCAACCGAGCCCATGAAGACCTCGCACTCGCGACGGAACAACGCGGCCATCGTGGCCGTCGCGACGCCATGCTGTCCGGCGCCGGTCTCCGCACTGATGCGTGACTTGTTCATCCGCACCGCCAGCAGCGCCTGGCCGAGCGTGTTGTTCACCTTGTGGGCGCCGGTGTGGCAGAGATCCTCGCGCTTCAGATAAATCTTCGCGCCGCCGAGCTTGGCGGTGAGATTCTCGGCGAGGTAGAGCGGCGTGGGACGGCCGACGAACTCGCGCGAGCGGCGCTCGAGCTCTTCGCGGAACTTCGGATCGCGGCGCGCAACCTTGTAGGCGGCTTCGAGTTCGACCAGCGCGGGCATCAGCGTCTCGGCGACGTACTTACCGCCGAACTGTCCAAAATGGCCGCGGCTATCGGGCACGTTTTGCATTGGCCACAAAGCTCCTGAGTTTAGCGTGGTCCTTGACGCCCGGCGACGACTCGACGCCGCTGGCGCAATCGACCGCGAACGGATTCAACGCGGCCGCCTCGGCCACGTTGGCAGGCGTGAGGCCGCCCGCGATAAACGCGCGCGACAGATCGACGCCGCGCAACTGCCCGAGTGAAAAACGCTCGCCGGTGCCGCCATGTAGGGTCGAGCTGAACGCGTCGAACAGGATGTAGTCCGCGCGCCGGTCCGCGGTCGAGCCGACTTCGCCGGGCTTCAGCCGATGCGTGGCGATCGTCGGAACCGGCCATCCGGAAAATGCGTCACCGTTCTCGTCGCCGGAGAACTGCAGCATGTCGAGCGCGAGCGTGCGTAGCCGCTCATCGATAAAATCGCGCGCGGCGTTGACGAAGACGCCGACCACCGTGGCGCGCAAGCCGATCGAGTCGCGCACGACGCGCGCGCGATCGAGGTCGAGATAGCGCGGGCTCGGCGCATAGAAATTCAAGCCCAGAATGTCGGCGCCCGCGTCGATCGCGGCAGCCGCGTCGGCAGCGCTGGTCACGCCGCATATTTTTACGCGCACGCTCATCTCACTCGCGCACCGCTGCCGTCGTTGAGCGACTCCATCAGCTCGCCGAGCTTCTCGCGCGGGCGGCCCGCTCTGAGCAGGCTCTCGCCAATCAGGAACGCACCGGCGCCGGCGGATGCGAGTCTGCGTATATCGGCGGGCGAGTCGATTCCGCTCTCTGCGACAATCAACGCGTCGCCCTTGTAATCCGCGAGCAACCGTTCAGTCACCGCGATATCGGTCACGAACGTATTCAAGTCGCGATTGTTGATTCCAATGAGACCGGTCGCAAGCGCCTCGGCGCGGCGGAACTCGTCTGCGTTGTGCGCCTCGACCAGCGCGGCCATCCCAAGCTCGCGCGTCAGCGCAGCGAGCGAGCGCAGCTCGCCTTCCTTGAGCATCGCGACGATCAGCAGAATGCAGTCGGCGCCCGCGGCGCGCGCCTCGTAAACCTGGTACGGGTCGAAAATAAAGTCCTTGCGGAGCAGCGGAAGCTCGACTGCGGCACGAACATCGCGCAGATCGTCGAGCGAACCCTTGAAATGGCGATCGGTCAGAACAGAAATTGCTGCGGCGCCTGCCGCGGCGTAGTCGCGCGCGACCGACGCGGGATCGAGACCGAAAAAAATGTCGCCCTTGCTCGGCGACGCGCGCTTGATCTCGGCGATAATCGCGCGCGGGCGGGAACGCAGCGCCGCGACGAAGTCTCGCGGCTTCGGCGCCTGCGCGGCCCTGGCGGCAATCGCCATCGGCGAGACCACGCTGCGCTGCGCCTTCACCTCGACGCGTTTTGCGGCGTAGATGTCGTCGAGAATCGAGCTCATTGAAGTTCTCCGAGGCTG